>NZ_CAMYIP010000188.1:10535-33956 GCF_947258525.1 uncultured Eudoraea sp. | reverse complement strand
TTGAAGTTAATTTAGTCTCTTGCGGCGTGGTGGTTGTGCCCAGCATTACCAATCCACATAATATTAATAACTTATTCATTTTATAATTTGTTTTTTGTTGATCGTTGTTTGAATATAAGACGGTCATAAAACTAAATTGTTACACTATTGGCTTTTGTTTAACAGATATTTTTAGCACTAAAAGCATATGCCAGTAATTTGAAATTGTCCTTCATATTACTGATTTTCAATATTTTATGTGACTCATATTATAAAAATCAAAAAAATATATGCTTATGATTATATTAACAATAGTTTCGATTAATTTTTCAGTTCTTTGGCCAATTCGAAAAAAAATATCACTCAAAAATGGCATACAGAACGCTCCAAATTCTTTTATTGGCACTAATTGTTTTAGGAATTCCAAACAATGCTGATGCGCAAATCTTCAAAAAGAAAAAGACTAAAACAGAACAAAAAGAAGTTGAATCAAATTCAAAAAAAGATAAGATACAGCCCTATTCCAAAGTAGTTACTAAAGATGCAATTACGGATAAAGGCCTTTTTAATGTTCACGTAGTGGATGATAAACATCTTTATGAAATTCCCGATTCCCTTTTTAACAGAGAAATGCTAATGGTAAGCAGAATTTCCAAAACTGCATCAGGTATTGGATTTGGGGGCGGAAAAATTAATACTCAGGTATTGCGATGGGAAAAGAAACCTAAGAAAGTATTATTGCGGGTAGTTAGTTATAATGTAGTAGCAGACGACTCACTCCCTGTTCATGAAGCAGTTGTAAATTCTAACTTTGAACCGGTTTTATATGCTTTTGATATAAAGGCTTTCAAGAAGGATTCTCTAAATCCTGCGACCGTAATTGAAGTTGAAGAGTTATTCACCAAAGACGTAAAAACCTTGGGTATGCAGGATAGATACCGTAAACGTTATAAGGTATCCAAATTGGATGAGAGCCGGAGCTATATAGAATCGCTTAAGAGCTATCCTCTAAATATAGAAGCAAGGCATGTTAAAACGTACATTGCAGCTAACCCACCGTCAAATATAAGTCTTGGATCCATATCTATTGAAATAAACAACTCTATGATCCTCCTGCCAAAAAAGCCAATGAAAAGGCGTTATTTTGACCAGCGCGTGGGATGGTTTTCCAGAGGGCAAACAGATTACGGCCTGGATGCCCAGGAAAGTAAAACTATTAAATACCTGGACAGATGGCGTCTCGAAGTTAGAGATGAAGATATTGAAAAGTATAAACGCGGTGAACTGGTAGAACCAAAAAAGCCCATTATATATTACGTAGACAGAGCAACACCAAAGAAATGGGTTCCTTATATTAAAAAAGGTATAGAAGACTGGCAGGTTGCATTTGAAAGTGCGGGATTCAAAAATGCTATTCTGGCAAAAGATCCTCCAACAAAAGAAGAAGATCCGGAATGGTCACCCGAAGATGTCAGATATTCAGTGGTCAGATACCTGGCTTCTCCAATTCCTAACGCCAACGGACCCCATGTGAGCGACCCCAGAAGTGGAGAGATATTAGAATCGGATATCAACTGGTATCATAATGTAATGACCCTATTGCGCAATTGGTTTTTTGTTCAAACCGCTGCTATAAATGAGGATGCAAGGGGATTTGCTTTCAAAGATGAAATTATGGGACGTCTTATACGCTTTGTTTCTGCTCATGAGGTAGGTCACACCTTAGGATTACCACATAATATGGGCAGCAGCGTAGCCTACCCTGTTGATTCTCTTCGTTCTGAAGCATTCACCAAAAAATATGGAACTGCCCCTTCAATTATGGACTATGCACGTTTTAATTATGTGGCACAACCGGGAGATGGTGATGTGTCGCTTATGCCTAATATTGGGGTTTATGACAAATATGCGATCAATTGGGGTTACAGACCTATTTTAGACAAATCGGCTGAAGAAGAGAAAAAAATTCTGGATAGCTGGATTCTGGAACATGCAGGAGACCCCCTTTACCGTTTTGGCCGGCAGCAAGTTGGTAATGTAGTTGACCCTAGCTCTCAAACAGAAGATTTAGGTGATAATGCAATTAAAGCGAGTTACTATGGGATAGAGAATTTGAAAAGAATTGTTCCAAATTTAATTACATGGACCAAAGAAGATGGTAAGGACTATGAGGATCTTGCAAAATTATACAGGCAGGTAGTTGGACAATTCAACAGATATATGGGCCATGTCTCCAATAATATAGGCGGTGTTTATGAAAATTACAAGACCTACGATCAGGAAGGTAAAGTCTATACCCCGGTTCCTAAAGAGCATCAGGAAAACTGTATGGAATTTCTTCAGCAACAAGTATTCGCTACCCCTGAATGGTTATTGGATGATGAATTGTTTGCCAGAATAGAATACTCCGGATCTGTAGAAAGGGTAAGGACTTTGCAGGTAAGATCTTTAAACAATTTGCTCAGCCTTGGAAGAATGGCCCGACTTATAGAACAAGAAACACAATTAGGCAACGGTGCTTATTCCTTAAATTCTATGATGAAAGATTTGAACAAGGGTTTATGGTCAGAACTCAGGCTTGGTCGTAAAATTGATACTTACAGAAGAAATCTACAGAAGGCGCATATAGAAAGATTAGGGTATCTAATGACCGCCGAAAGTAAAATAAAGAAACCGGCTCCCGGCGGATCTCGAAAGGCAACTGTAGTAAATGCCAGTCAATCTGATATCCGTTCTGTTGCTCGGGCAGAATTGAACAGTCTTAAAAGAACCATTTCAAATGCTATTCCCAGAACCAGCGATAGCATGAGTAAATATCATTTACAGGATGTAAAAGAACGCATAGATCAAATACTAAACCCATTGCCAACTCGCTAATAGTTATCGGTGAATTACCGTGTTTAGGGTATTAAATGTAAAGCGATTTTAACCTAAAACCGGGCAAAAATGACGCAGACCACAAATAATACCTTTTTAACCCTGAAAAAAGAGATATTCACAACAATCATTCTACAGGGTTCGTTATTGGTTATACTTTAGTAATGAACAAAAACCCCACAATTATGTCTTATAAAATGAAAAGTCTAGTTTATTTTGTTTGTTTTGTATTATCTGCTTTCACCTACTATGGCCTGGACAGTTATGAGAATAACGAACAGCAGTTTTCCACAGTGGCGATTGTAGAAGTTAATAATGAAAATTTAGAACCTGCATTCATAATTGAATCTGAAGATCTGAATTAATAAAACAAAACCATATATAAATTCCTATATAAAGGGTTCGGTATAAACCGGGCCCTTTTTCTTTGCAATAAAGATTTATAAAATCCGGCTGCAAACTTACTTGCTCTGCTCTCCTTGGTGTTAAAATTATTATAAACTCAGAAAGTGGTTTAAACCTAATTATGCAATAACAATCCAATACCTATAACAAAAAACATAAACACATGAAAAAAGTATTATTAACCGCAGCATTATTAATTGGAATGCTGGGCTATTCTCAGAGAGGCTCGCATTTTGATTCTGAACAAAGGGGGATGAAAGATATGTCTCCGGAACAAATGGCCATACTCAAGACAAAGAAAATGACTCTGGCTTTAGATTTAAGTGCCGCTCAACAAAAAGAAATCCAAGAGCTAAATTTGGAAAATGCCAAAGAAAGGCAGGCTTTAATGTTGGAACGCAAGTTAGAAAAGGAAGAAGAAGGCAGGTCCAGGCCAAGTGCGGATGAACGTTTTGAGTTTCAAAATGAAAAATTGGACAGGATGATTGCTCAAAAAGGAAAGATAAAACAAATTCTTTCAGAGGAGCAATTCCAAAAATGGGAACGGATGCATCATCATCGCAGGAATCATCGAAAAGAAGGCAAGAGAGGACATGACTCCGGCAGGGGGCATGGTAAATAGGTCTTAAGCATTAGAAAAAACGGAATATAGAACAACTTTGTCCTGTATTCCGTTTCTGATCAATACAACTTCTTTTTAAACCAAACCGGGCGCAACTTTCTTTAAGGCTTCTATTGTAAAGTCCAAATCTTCATAACTAATTGCATCATTGAGGAAATAGCTTTCAAAGGCACTCGGTGGAAGATATATTCCTTCCTTTAGCATTCCATGAAAATACTTGCGGAAGAATTCATTGTTCCCCTTAGCAGAGCTCTTAAAATCTATTACCGGAGTTTCAGTAAAGTGAACAGATAACATTGAACCAAAACGATTAATCTGATGTGGAATTCCTTGTTTTTCCAATACAAATGACAGGCCATTATGAAGATAAATGGTTTTTTTATCGAGGCTTTCAAAAATTTGAGGCCTATTATTCAATTCTGTTAGCATGGCAAGTCCGGCACTCATGGCCAAAGGATTGCCACTAAGAGTTCCGGCCTGATAAACAGGTCCTTCCGGTGCCAGATGAGCCATAATTTCATCTCTGGCGGCGAATGCTCCTACAGGAAGCCCTCCCCCAATTACTTTTCCAAAAGTTACAATATCTGCATCTATGCCCAAGGCTTCCTGAGCCCCTCCCCGGCCCAGGCGGAATCCTGTCATTACTTCATCAAAAACCAGTAGAATATCTTCTTCTGTACAAATCTTCCTAAGCCCTTCCATAAAGGAATCGGATGGAACTATACAACCCATATTACCGGCAATTGGCTCTATGATTATAGCGGCAATTTCTCCTTTGTTCGCCGCAATAAGTGTAATTACACTTTCCAGGTCATTATAGTCTGCCAATAGGGTGTCTTTTGCAGTCCCTTTTGTTACTCCGGGGCTGTTGGGGCTACCAAAGGTAACCGCACCGCTTCCTGCCTGAATAAGAAAGGAATCTGAATGACCATGATAACATCCGGCAAACTTTATAATCTTATCCTTTCCTGTAAACCCACGGGCCAGGCGAATAGCGCTCATACAAGCTTCTGTTCCGCTATTCACAAACCTTATCTTATCAATATTGGGGACCATAGAAACGGCCAATTGTGCTAGATCTGTTTCTATTTCAGTAGGCATCCCAAATGAAGTACCGAGTTTGGCTTTATTAATAACCGCATTAATAACGGGTTCATACGCATGACCCAAAATAAGCGGGCCCCAGGAAGATATATAATCAATTAACTTGTTTCCATCCACATCATATAAATAGGCTCCTTTGGCTCGTTCAACAAAAACAGGATCACCTCCAACTGCTTTAAAAGCACGGACCGGAGAATTTACACCGCCCGGAATATATTTTTTAGCCTCCACAAATAAGGCACTACTTCTCTGATAAATCATATTGGATTATTTTACTCGTTCCGATTTAATCTTCAATTCCTGCCCGATAGACAAGTTACTGGAGTTCATGCCGTTGAGCTTCATCAACTCATCGACGGAAATAAAATAAGTTCTGGATATGGAATACAAGGTATCACCTTTCCTGACAATGTATTTTTTGTAATCATATTCTTTAGGTTCTGCCTGAACCAGATATCCCTGTGATAAAACTTCTTTGTCATATTTGTAAAGTTGATACCTTTCAATAAAGGAAATAAGTTTTTGAGGATAACTCCTATCCGTAGCATAACCCGCTTTCTTAAGGCCTTTTGCCCATGCCTTATAATCATCCCGCCTTAATTCAAAAAGGGAGGCATAACGCGCCCTGGATGATAGAAAAATACTGTGGTCACGAAATGAATACATTGGGTGATTGTATTTTCTGAAACACTCACCTTTTTCATCATCATCATGATATTCAAATTCACCGTCCCATCCATTATGACACTTTATTCCAAAATGATTATTGGTCTTTAACGTAAGCGCTCCCATTCCATAACCACTTTCCAGAATACCCTGGGCTAAAGTAATACTGGCGGGAATTCCATAGGCCTTCATTTCAAATTGGGCTATTTCTGCATATGTAGCTAAATATTCTTCTATAGATGAAGTAGAAAAACGAATAAACTTTCCCGAATCTTCAGGTAAAGGATATTGGCTTTTGTCTTTTACAGAATTGCCAGACTTTGCAACTTCAGGTGATGCTTTCTTGGAATAGGTAGTCCTTTTTTTAGTTCCGCAACTTAGAAGTAAAAAAGCGAAAACAGCTACCAGCGCAGTGTGTTTCATAAATCGATTAAGGGTAAATTTTTGCTTTTCAAATATAAATTTATTCCGGCAATTCCTTGCAATCCACCGGTATGTATGGCTAATATTTTTGTGCCGGGTTTAAATTTATCCTTTGCAATCATGTCTAAAATACCGTACATCATTTTTCCCGTATATACCGGATCAAAAGGGATTCCGGTGTTTTCATTCATTTCGTTTATAAACGATATTAATGATTCATCAACCCTGGCATATCCCCCAAAATGGTAATCTGAGCATAAATCCCAATTCCCATTTTCAACAAATTTACAAATATCTTTCTTTAAAAAGTCGCCTTTGAGGGCGGGAAAACCCAATACCTGTTGGTTAGGAGTGGCACTATTTATTATTCCCGCTAAAGTTCCTCCGGTTCCAACAGAGCAACAGATTACATCATAAACAGCGTCTCTGGAAGTAAGAATCTCTTCACAACCCTTCACGGCCAATTGGTTCGTTCCACCTTCCGGGACCATATAAAAATCACCAAATTCTGTCTTCAGTCTACTTAAAAATTCGGCTGTTTCCTTTTTCCTGTAATCTGTCCTGGAGACAAATTTAAACTTCATCCCTTGCTTATCTGCAGCAGATAACGTTGGATTACTTGTCCATAAATCTGCTACTTCTTCCCCTCTGATCACTCCTATGGTTCGCATTTTGTTAAGCTTTCCTGCGTAGGCGGTTGCTGCAATATGATTTGAGTATGCCCCACCGAAAGTTAACAGGGTATCATACTTCAATTCCTTAGCCTTGAGGAGGTTATACTTTAGTTTGCGATATTTATTACCCGATATTTGAGGATGAATCAGATCCTCGCGCTTTATGTAAAGTGCTACGTTCTTTTTCTCTAATAGAGGAAGGGATATCTTTTGATTCGTGACCAACACAACTTCAGGGCTTAATCGCTCCAAAGATATTTAATAAAGCTAAAACGTTTTCTTTCCGAAAGGTATTCCATATTAAGTTCATTCTGATAGGCCTCACGTTCAAAACTAATGTTTTGATATGCTTTGTAACTATCAAAATAAAGTAGGGTTCTTAGCAACCATTCAGAGATGTACAAAAAATAAAAAGGAAGAATAAGAAGTTCCTGCTGTTGCTGTAAATGAATCCTTTCGTGATTAATTAAAACAGCATCTTGTTTTAAATGAACATTCTTGAGAATAATAAACGGCCAGAGAGATAGGCCTACATAATTCCGGTAAAAAAATTGTCTAATTATCACAATCATAAGCAATTGTATAAAAAGCTTTTTCAAATATAATTGTTAAATTTAATTTTTACACAAAAATCGCGAAAGCTTACCAACATATTCGTTAAGTTGCCATTCTAGGCATCTTAGCCGGTCTATGGGGTTTTGATCTGAAGTCCACTATTTTATTAACAATATTCCCGTAATTTTGCTGGTATGAAAAAGATAGTGCCGGTTGAAGAAGGTGATTTTTATTGGTCCGAAGAGGGATATCGAGTTTTTACAAAACAATATCATCTTAAACGAGGGTATTGTTGTGAGAGCAACTGCAGGCATTGCCCTTATGGATATAATGCAAAGACAAATAAGAAGTAATTCAGCCATCTATTTGGCATGATAATTGTGCCAATATTATTATCCCATTTGGTTGACTAATCTAAAAAGTTTCGATATGAAAAAGATAAAAATAATTGTAGTTCCGGTACTTTTTATTCTCTTCCTAACTTCTTGTGCTTCGGTTAATGTATTGTCAGATTACGACAGACAAACCGACTTTACAGTATATAAGAGCTATGCATTTTATAAAACGGGAATAGACAGGGCACAGATTTCCGATCTGGACAAGAAACGAATCCTAAGAGCTATTGAAACGGAAATGGATTCTCTTGGTTTTGTTAAATCCGAAGAACCAGACCTGCTTGTAAGTATTTTTACTAATGAAAGAGTAGAAGTAGATGTTTATAGCCCGGCATGGGGTTATGGCTGGGGTTACGGCTGGGGCTGGGGCTGGGGTTGGCCCGGTTATTACAATCCCTATTTTTGGGGACCCGGCTATTACGGCAACAACGTAAGCACCAGAACTGAAGGCACCTTATATATTGATTTGATAGATGCAGCGAAAAAAGAATTAGTCTGGCAGGGCAGAGGTGTTGGCACCCTGAATAATATAAAAAATATAGAAAAAAAAGAGAAACGTATTCGCGAGTTCGTTGCAAGAATTATGCAACAGTTTCCCCCTGAAGCCATTGTTGCGAATTAAATTTATAACCGCCCGCTTTGGGCGGTTTTTTGTATCTTTATAGGGCATTAATGAACTGTTATGTCTTTTGAAAGCAACCCTATTTTAGATAAACTTCCTTCCCATCTTAAGCAGTATATTAAACCTCAGAATTATGAAGATTATTCGGCCATAGACCAGGCTGTCTGGCGTTATGTTATGCGAAAAAATGTGGACTATCTGAGTACTGTAGCCCATAAATCATATGTAGAGGGACTTGAAAAAACAGGAATATCTGTGGATCACATTCCTAATATGTACGGGATGAACCGCATATTAAAGGAAATTGGATGGGCCGCTGTAGCCGTAGACGGGTTTATCCCACCGGCTGCCTTTATGGAATTCCAGGCCTACAATGTACTGGTTATTGCTTCAGACATAAGGCAACTTGAGCATATAGAATATACCCCCGCACCCGATATTATTCATGAGGGTGCCGGGCATGCACCAATCATAGCAAATCCCGAATATGCGGAATATCTGAGAAGGTTTGGTGAAATAGGCTCTAAGGCCATTTCCAGCGCAAAGGATTATGAACTTTATGAGGCCGTCAGATATCTCTCCATAATAAAAGAAGCTGCAGGGACCCCAATTGCCGATATTGAAAAAGCCGAGAAACATATCGAGCAATTACAACAGAATATGGGTGAGCCCAGCGAAATGGCCCTAATTAGAAATTTGCACTGGTGGACCGTGGAGTACGGGCTAATTGGAACCGTAGAAAAACCAAAGATTTATGGAGCGGGACTTTTATCCTCTATAGGCGAAAGTGCCTGGTGTATGACAGATAAAGTCAAAAAAATACCCTATAGCATTGAAGCGGCTCATACTTCTTTTGATATTACAAAACCACAGCCACAGCTCTTTGTTACCCCGGATTTTGCCTTTCTGAGTCAGGTACTTGAAGAATTTGCCAGTAGTATGTCTTTGAGAAAGGGCGGCCTTATGGGGGTAGAAAAATTGATCAATGCCAATGAGCTGGGTACAATAGAGCTCAGCACAGGATTGCAGATATCCGGAATATTCAGTGATGTCATTGCATTTGAAAACAAGCCCGTATATGTTCAAACAACCGGAGAAACCGCATTGTCATACAGAGAAAAGGAACTGGTTGGCCATAGCAGGGAAGATCATAGCAATGGTTTTGGATCTCCGATTGGAAAACTAAAAGGGATAAATCTGGCCATAGAAGATATGAGCCCTCGAGATCTGAAAGCCTATAATATCTATGAAGGTGAAACCATTTCACTGGAGTTTGAAGGAGATATTAAGGTAAAGGGAGAAATTATAACCGGCACCCGAAATCTTATGGGTAAAATCATTCTGATTACCATGCGGAACTGTACGGTAACACATGGAAAAAATGTACTTTTTAAACCTGAATCAGGCTTGTATAATATGGCCGTAGGAGAACGTGTAATATCAGCGTTTAATGGACCTGCAGACCTCAGCAGTTTTAATTTAGTTACCCATGAAGTATCCTCAGAGACAATAAAACCAATAAAATCTGATGCTCGTAAAAAACTGGAGCAGTACTATGAGCAGATACGGCATTACAGGGAGGGTAGTAATACAACAATTTCCAGAAATAAGGTTTTCAAAGAAATACGCGAAAAGTACCCCAATGACTGGCTTTTGCCTGTTGAACTCTACGAATTGGCCAGAAACAATAACGATAACGGATTTGCTCAAGAAATCCGCACCCATCTGGAGAACGTGAAACTTAATAATCCAAACGTGGGTCACTTAATAGATGATGGATTATCTCTTGTTGATGGTCAATTAGTCAATCAATAGTTAATTATGAGATATTATGTACTGTTTACCTTTGTTATTCTTCTCCAAACTATGAATGCTCAATTTGTTGCTAATTATGATGAATCTAAGGTCCCTGAATTTGACCTGCCAGATCCTTTAACCACTTTTTCCAATAATAAAATTCTGACCAGCACCTCCTGGACCGAATTAAGAAGACCAGAATTGATTAATTTTTTTGAGTCTCAGGTTTTTGGCAAAGTTCCCGGAACTATAGATACCATTGATTTTGAAGTTATTGAAGAAAGCAACTCGGCACTTGGCGGTGTTGCCAAAAGAAGGCAAATCAAGGTAACCCTAAGCAAAAATGGTAAAACAATAAGCTATCTAGTACTTTTATACCTGCCAAAAAATATTGCCAACGCCCCTATTTTTTTAGGTTATAATTTTCATGGCAACCATACCGTCAACAGTGATCCTGAAATTATCATATCAGACGCCTGGTCGCTGAATAATGAAGCAATAGGTATTACCAACCATACACTTACTGAAGAAAGCAGAGGAATGCGATCGAACAGATGGGCCATAACTAAAATGATCGAAGCTGGCTATGGCCTCGCCACTATTTATTACGGTGAAATAGACCCTGATAAAAATGATTTCGCAGATGGTGTCCATGCATTATTCTACTCAGGCAGTCAGAAAAGACCTGCCAAAGATGAGTGGGGCGCCATTGGAGCATGGGCCTGGGCTTTGAGCAGAACTATGGATTACCTGGGAAATAATAGCGAAATTGATAAGACAAAGGTTATTGTTTTTGGTCACTCAAGATTGGGCAAAGCAGCGTTATGGGCCGGTGTAATGGATGAAAGGTTTGCAGGAGTAATTTCTAATGATTCGGGCTGTGGTGGAGCTGCCTTGTCTAAACGCAGGTTCGGAGAAACTATAGCTCAGATAAATGAAACTTTTCCTTATTGGTTCTCTGAGAACTTTAAAAAATATAACAATGCTGAAGACAAACTACCCGTAGATCAACATGAATTGCTGGCTTTAATAGCTCCCAGGCCTTTATATGTTGCCAGTGCTAAGGAAGACGAATGGGCAGACCCTAAAGGGGAATTTCTTTCGGCCTATTATGCCACTCCTGTTTATTCATTATTTGGCAAAGCAGGTATCCCGGCAATTGAAATGCCCGTTGTGAATTCTCCGATCCATAACACCGTGGCCTATCACATTCGGACCGGTAAGCACGATGTAACCGAATACGACTGGGAGCAATATATTAAATGGGCGGTTGAACAATTTCATTAAACAATAACCCTTTTGAACAAATAAGATCAGTTAGGAGGGAATAGTTCGGAAATATCTTCTTTAATGATTTCATTGTTATAAACAAGGGTCCACCCTAAGGAATTCGTAAGAATATAAAATTTGGAGAGTTCACTTATTAAACGATTCTCTGCGTTCTTTTGAAGCGAAGAAGCTTTTACCTTTTTTAGCAGGGAAGCCTGTACATTATTCTTAATCTTATTGTAATCTTCGGCGCTAAACGGGTTAAAATAATCTGCGGTAACATCATAGTACTCAAAATCAGGGTTAATTTTTATCTCCGGTTCGGGAATACTCACTATACGAAGAGTTTTGGTAGCTTCATCTACTTCAAAATTGATCTTTTTAAGATCATAGACTACGGCAACTTCAGCATTAACCACCACCAAAGCTTTTTTATCTGCAGTAAAATAAGGGCCAAACAACTGTTGGGAATCCTTATAGCTATATACCTCGGAAAAGTGACCTTCTGTGACTATTATCTTTGAAACATTTTCAATCTGTTGCTGGATAAGCAAACTGTTCTCTTTTAAAATAGATTGCTGCACATTGCCTTTGTTCCATGATTGATAAATTAAAATCATGGCCATGGCTATTACTATTCCTACTAAAATTCGCTTCATGGTTTGAATTTCATAAATGGAAACTCCTTATTCAGTGCTGAAATTTTCTCATTTAACGATTTCAAAAAAAGTTGATGCTGATCCGAATCCTCATTAAAAGGCCTGTGAGATAATCCCTTCTGAATTTCCTCGACCGCTTTCATTACACTTTCAGCTTTCTCAGCAACCCAGACATTTTTAAACTTTTCCCAAATGTAGTCTATTGCCAGATTATTTGGATGCACCATATCTTCTACATAAAACCTATAGTCCCTTAGCTCGTCCAGCATAATTTCAAACGCAGGAAAATAATGCAGGTTTCTATTATTGGATGTCACTTGCATAATCTTTCCAACAGCTGAAATCAACTTTGCTTTGCTGCGCTGATTTTCTACAAATCCATCCTTTAAATGCCTTACAGGTGAAATTGTGAAAATCACAGAAGCATTTTCATTTACCTTTCTGATGTTTGCAATTATTTGATTGAGACTTTCTTCAATCTCCTCTTTTGAGAGTAGCTCTTTGGTAAATTTCTTTTGAGGTACTTTATGGCAGTTGGCTACCCGTTTCTGAGATTCAATATTTCTGTATACCCAGGCAGTACCAAGTGTAATTATAACATGTGTGGCATTTTCAAGCTGATTTCTAGTATTATGAAGCGCACCATTTAAATTGGCAAGCAATTTATCTTTAGATGGGTCACTCAGGTCTGAATGTGCATCAAAACAGTGCCAGCGTTCATTAAAATTAAAAACATCAGTAGCTTTATACTTTTTCTGTTCAACAGACCTGACTATAAAGTTTTCGATGGCTTCAGGGTGAAACAAAATTCCCAGGGGATTCTGCAGGGTTTGAAATTGATAGTATTGAAATTTTTTTCCAATATTTTCAACAAAGCAGGAACCTATAAGAAAAAGAGTACTAGCATAGTCTATCCGCTCTTTCTCAGAATGTAAGGGAACTATGGTTTGAAGTTTCATCCGGGCAGATTTATAAAGACGCAACTCTTTTATTTAAGGTACTCTTTAGCTTTATCAAATGCTAATGCAATTCCTTCGGGATTTTTACCCCCGGCAGTGGCAAAGAACGGTTGTCCTCCTCCCCCACCATCAATAAACTTTCCTAATTCACGCACAATTTGTCCTGCATTAAGATTTCTTGATGCAACCAGTTCTTTTGAAATATAACAAGACAACACTACTTTTCCCTCCTGCTCCGCGGCTAATAAAAGAAATAAATTGGCATGGTTTTTACCCAATTCAAAAGAAAGATCCTTAATTCCCGAAGCACTTAAATCTACTTTTTCTGCAAGGAATTCAACTTCATTTACGTTTTCAATCTTTTGGATTAGTGTTGTTTGAAGGTTTTTAGCTTTTAACCGCATAAGGCCTTCTACCTCCTTTTTGAGCTTTGTATTTTCTTCCTGAAGTGTTTCAACAGCTTTAACCGGATCTTTTGTGCCTTTTAAAAGTTCTTTAATCCTGTTAAGTTTTTGA
Organism: uncultured Eudoraea sp.; assembly: GCF_947258525.1. Classification (GTDB taxonomy): domain Bacteria; phylum Bacteroidota; class Bacteroidia; order Flavobacteriales; family Flavobacteriaceae; genus Eudoraea. The sequence continues at coordinate 20,434 of NZ_CAMYIP010000188.1, read as the reverse complement.
TTGTTGTCGTGATAAAAATCCTTAACCGAATCTGAAGTAATAGCTTCTATCCTGCGAATGCCTGCAGCAATAGCACCTTCCGATACAATCTTAAAATGCCATATATCTGCTGTATTGCTAACATGGGTGCCACCGCAAAGTTCAATAGACTGTCCAAATCTAACCGTACGGACTGCATCGCCATACTTTTCCCCAAACAAGGCCATGGCACCCTCTTTTAAGGCCTTTTGCATAGGCACTGCTCGCTGTTCTTCTAAAGGCAGTTGTTCATCTATCCTCATATTTACAAAATTCTCCACATCGTGCAATTCCTCCGTGGTCATTTTAGCAAAGTGAGAAAAATCGAATCGGAGATATTTAGAATGTACCGCAGAACCTTTTTGCTCCACATGCGACCCCAAAATTTCCCTTAGTGCCTGGTGCAGTAAATGAGTGGCTGTATGATTCCGCGCTGTCCGCTCCCGTTGTTTTTTATCCACAATGGCCGTAAGTACTTCGTTTGGATGTTTGGGAAGGTTTTTTGAGAAATGAACAATTTCATTATTCTCCTTCTTTGTATCCAAAATGTATATAACATCACCATTTGGAACTTCCAGGTATCCCTTATCACCAACCTGGCCACCACCCTCGGGATAAAATGGGGTTAAATTAAATACCAGTTGAAACAGATTTCCCTCCTTTTTGGAAACAACCTTTCTATATTTTACCAATTTTACCTTGGCTTCAAGGGAATCATAGCCCACAAACTCTTGTTGGGCATCTGCTATAAGAACTGTCCAATCTTCTTTTGAAACTTCAGAAGCAGCTTTGGAACGGTCTTTTTGTTCTTTCATTGCCAGGTCAAAACCACTTTCGTCTAATTTCATTCCTCTTTCACCTAGAATAAGTGCTGTCAAGTCTATTGGAAATCCATACGTATCGTACAACTCAAAAGCTTTTTTCCCATCTACTGTGTCTCCGGTTGTATTTGCTATAACGCTATCAAGCAATAATAACCCTTGTTCAAGGGTCTTTAAAAAGGAGTGTTCTTCTTCACGGATTACATTTTCAATAAGGTTGCGCTGATCCTTTAATTCCGGAAATGCCTCGCCCATGCCGGAAATAAGTGCATTAACCAGACGAAACATAAAAGGATTCTTGGTATTCAAAAAGGTAAATCCATACCTAATAGCCCTTCTTAAAATTCTCCGTATGACATAACCGGCTCCTGTATTGCTTGGCAATTGACCATCTGCAATAGAAAATGCTACAGCACGAATATGATCAGCAATAACCCTAATGGCGATATCAATTTCTTCTGCTTTACCGTAATCGGTGTTTGTAATTGTTTCAATCTCACGAATGATGGGAGTAAAAACATCGGTATCGTAATTAGATTGTACCCCTTGTAAAACCATACAAAGACGCTCAAAACCCATACCGGTGTCTACATGCTTTTGAGGGAGTGGTTCCAGCTTACCATTTGCTCTTCTGTTGTATTGGATAAAAACCAGATTCCAGATCTCCACTACCTGCGGGTGATCCTTATTTACCAAAGTAGCGCCATCAATCTTTTCCTTTTCTTCTTTTGAACGTATGTCTACATGTATTTCAGAAGAAGGTCCGCAGGGCCCCTGCTCTCCCATTTCCCAAAAATTATCTTTTTTATCGCCCTTAATAATTCGATCTTCGGGTACTATGCCTTTCCACAAATCAAAAGCTTCTGTATCCATTTCCAGTTTATCTGAATCAGAACTACCTTCAAATACAGAGACATAAAGGCTATTCTTATCAATTTTACAAACTTTGGTAAGGAATTCCCATGCCCAGTTTATGGCTTCTTCTTTGAAATAATCTCCAAAGCTCCAATTTCCAAGCATTTCAAACATGGTATGGTGGTAAGTGTCTTTACCCACCTCTTCCAGATCATTGTGTTTACCACTAACCCTAAGGCACTTTTGAGTATCGGCCACTCTTGGATTCTTTATGGGCGAATTGCCTAAAAAGAACTCCTTGAACTGATTCATTCCTGCGTTGGTAAACATTAATGTGGGGTCATCTTTTATGACCATAGGTGCAGAAGGCACAATTTTGTGGCTTTTTTCCTTAAAAAAATTTAAAAAATTTGCTCTTATTTCCTTGGAAGTCATCTAAAATGGCAAGGTTTTATTAAATTTAACGGTTTGTGCAAAACAATTTTTATATTTGTTTGTTTTGATAAGACGAAAGCACAAAAATAGGATAAAATCCATTCATGTCTAAGGTAAAATACTATTACGATCCGGACACCCTTTCATATCGAAAGATAGAGCCAAAGAAATCTCGGCGCTACAGGAATATTTTCCTCTTTTCCCTGGGTTCTGTTATCTCAGGTATGTTAGGTTTAATTCTTTTGCTTAACACTAATATTTTAAATACTCCCCAGGAGCTTTCATTGCAAAGGGAAGCCAAAAATTATGAATTGCGCTTTGAGCTTCTGAATAAAAAGATGGAGCAAATGGAGCAGGTTCTGGCTAATATTGAAGACAGGGATAATAATATTTACAGACTTTATTTTGAGGCTAACCCTATTCCGGAAGAACAGCGCAAAGCGGGATTTGGTGGCGTTAACAGGTATAAATCTTTGGAAGGATTCAATAATTCCGAGATGATAATTTCTACTAACAAAAGGCTGGATATTATACAAAAACAAATGGTAATTCAGTCCAAATCTCTGGACGAAATTACCAAACTGGCGGAGGAAAAAGAAAAGCTTTTAGCTGCAATACCGGCAATACAACCGGTAAATAACGAAGAACTTACACGTATGGCTTCCGGATTTGGATGGAGGTCAGATCCTTTTACGAAAGCAAGAAAAATGCACCGGGGCATGGATTTTACAGCCCCTAAAGGCACGCCTATTTATGCTACCGGTGATGGAGTTGTAATACGAGCCGATAATAACGCTTCTGGTTACGGTAAGCATATTCGGATAGATCATGGATATGGGTATATGACATTGTATGGGCACTTAAGCAGATACAACGTAAAGAGGCGCCAAAAAGTAAAACGTGGAGATCTCATAGGTTTTGTTGGTAGTACAGGTAGATCTGAAGCACCACATGTACACTATGAAGTATGGAAAGAAGGCCAACGCATAAATCCTATAAATTTCTATTATGGAAGTTTGTCTGCGGAGGAATTTGAAAACATGCTGAAATTTGCCACTCAGGAAAATCAATCACTGGATTAATGCATATAGAATTACCCGAAAAACGTTATTATGGAATTGGCGAAGTTGCCAGAGCATTTGACGTCAATACATCCCTTATTCGATTCTGGGAGAAGGAATTCGATGTTATCCAACCTAAAAAAAACGCAAAAGGCAATCGAAAATTCACTCCAAAAGATGTCCAGAATCTTCAACTGATATATCATTTAGTCAAAGAACGCGGATTTACGCTTGAAGGCGCTAAAACGCACTTGAGGGAAGAAAAGCAAAAGACATTATCTAATTTTGAAATCATACAAAAGCTCGAAAGAATCAAAGCAGAGCTGATCAAAATAAAAAGTCAACTTTAAACCTATACATTAAATTAATAACACGATTATGAAAAAATGGTTAATTCCCGTAATTATCCTCCTGGTCCTGGCATTTGTTATTTATAACTGGGCTGTAGGATTTAACAACACCTCAGTGGAATACGAAGCTAATGCCAAAACAGCCTGGTCCAATGTGGAAAGTTCCTATCAAAGAAGAAATGATCTGATCGGAAATTTGGTGAAAACAGTTCAGGGCGCAGCAGATTTTGAAAGAGGTACACTGACCGATGTAATTGAAGCTCGTGCGAAGGCAACTTCCACAACAATAGACGTGGATAATCTTACCCCGGATAAAATGGCGGCGTTCCAGGAAGCACAAACAGGTTTATCTTCAGCTTTGTCACGTTTACTGGTTACCGTAGAAAGATATCCGGATCTCAAGGCAAATCAAAATTTCCTTGAATTACAATCTCAGCTCGAAGGGACAGAAAACCGAATTAATGTGGCCAGAGACAGGTATAACGAACAAGTAAATATCTATGACATTTACACCTCAAAATTCCCCAATAAAATTTTAGCCGGTTGGTTTGGGTTTGAGGAAATGGCAAGGTACCAGGCAAATCCAGGTTCTGAAAATGCCCCTGATGTGAATTTTGAATTTAACTAATTCAACTCCCATGTCTAAAGTAGAAGATTTCTTAACAGCTGATGAAGAACAGGAAATCGTTGATGCCATTCTTGAGTCGGAAAAAAATACTTCCGGGGAAATAAGGGTACACATAGAAACTTCAACTTCAATAGATCATTATATAAGGGCCCAGGAAGTCTTTCATTTACTGAAAATGGATAATACCAAAGAAAGTAACGGGGTTTTAATCTATGTTGCTGTAGATGATAAGAAATTTGCAATCTGCGGAGATAAAGGGATAGATGAGGTAGTCCCGGAAGACTTTTGGAATTCTACGAAAGATGTTATTCAGAACAATTTCAAGGAAGGAAAATTTAAAGAAGGAATTATAAACGGAATCCTCATGGCCGGAAAAGAATTGAAGGCTCACTTTCCGTGGAACCCCAATGATGCAAATGAATTGAGCAATGAGATATCTAAAGCTTAGTCTTCTTCTATTCTTATTGTCGGGGAGCACTGCACTTGCTCAATTTACAATTCCGGAAAAACCAAAACTCCAAACCAGCGTATACGATTATTACGGCTTGTTATCCGATACGGACAAGAATGCTTTGGAACAGAAGCTAATCAGATATTCCGACAGCACTTCTACCCAAATAGTAATTGCCATCATAGCATCAACAGAAGGTGAAAACATTAACTACCTGGGTGCCCAGTGGGGACAGGCTTGGGGCATAGGACAAGCAGATGAGGACAACGGCATCCTTATCCTCCTGGCTAGGGAAGACCGAAGGGTTGCCATTAATACAGGATATGGCGTAGAAGCTTTACTCACCGATGCATTATCCAAAAGAATAATTGGAAACGTAATTATTCCCGAATTCAGGGATGGGAATTACTATGCAGGATTAGATAAAGGATCAGACGCCATCTTCAGTGTATTAACTGGTGAATTTAAAGCAGAAAGCGATCCCGGAGGCGATGGAGAATTCCCTTTTGGCGCATTTCTACCCATAATCATCTTTATTGTTATTATCATTATTCTCAGCAGCAGAAATAAAAGGGGTGGCGGCAGAGGAAGGGGTCGCAAAAGAGGAATAGACCTTTGGGATATTATCATCCTCAGCAATATGGGACGGGGAGGATATGGCGGATCATCATCTTCCGGAGGAGGATTTGGAAGTGGTGGTTTTGGTGGTGGCTTCGGCGGAGGCGGATTTGGCGGCGGTGGTGCGTCCGGAGGCTGGTAGGCAATCACAAGGCCTGGATCTCACCTTACTCTATTTTTTCCTCATAAAGATGGTTACTGGCACTCCTGTATAATCAAAATTCTCCCGTAATTTATTCTCCAGAAACCGTTTATAAGGTTCCCGAACATATTGTGGCAGGTTACAGAAAAATGCAAATTGAGGATAAGGAGTGGGCAGTTGGGTAATATATTTAATCTTTACATATTTACCCTTATACGCCGGTGGCGGGGTATGCTCAATGATAGGCAGTAAAACATCATTCAGTTTTCGTGTAGATATTCGTTTAGAACGGTTATTATAAACCTCTACAGCTGTTTCTATAGCTTTAAAGATGCGCTGCTTAGTCAGAACAGATATAAAAAGGATTGGTACATCTGTAAATGGTTCAATAGCCTGCTTTATTTTTTGAGTGTATAGTTTAACAGCGTGGGTATCCTTCTCCACCAGATCCCATTTGTTAACGAGGATAACTATTCCTTTGTTGTTCCGCTGCGCCAGCCAGAAAATGTTTGCTACCTGTCCGTCAAATCCACGGGTAGCATCGAATAAAAGCAGACAAACATCGCAATGTTCAATAGCTCTCACAGAGCGCATAACAGAATAAAATTCCAGGTCCTCTTTTACCTTCGCTTTGCGTCGAATCCCTGCAGTATCTACCAAATTAAACTCAAAGCCAAAACGGTTGTATTTGGTGTCTATACTATCTCGTGTAGTACCTGCAATATCAGTGACAATATACCTTTCTTCACCTATCAATGCATTGATAAAAGATGATTTCCCGGCATTGGGTCTTCCTACTACAGCAAACCTGGGAAGCTCATCATCTGCTTCCTGGCTTTCAGGCAATACCTCAACCAGAGCATCTAATAATTCGCCCGTACCGCTGCCATTAATGCTGGAAAGATTATAATAATCCCCTAATCCGAGGGCATAAAATTCTACAGCATCCTCTGCCCGTTTTGCGTTATCGACTTTATTAACTGCCAAAAAAACGGGTTTTTTGGCACGGCGCAATAAATTGGCTACATCCTCATCCATCCCAGTGATGCCGGTTTCTACATCCACCATAAAAATTATGGCATCTGCCTCATCAATGGCCAGTTCTACCTGTTTGTCTATCTCCTGTTCAAAGATATCATCACTACCAAGGACATAACCACCGGTATCTATTAACGAAAATTCCTTCCCATTCCAGTCACTTTTTCCATAGTGCCTGTCCCGGGTTACTCCGCTTACAGCATCAACAATGGCCTCACGTCTTTGTATTAAACGATTAAAGAATGTAGATTTCCCAACATTCGGCCTGCCTACTATGGCTACAATAGCGCCCATACTTACAAATTAGGCCGCAAAGTTAGTGTTAAAGAGATTAGATAAAAAATAAAAGATAACGCATAAGATTGTGATTAGTAATTTTTAGAAGATTTTGAGAAGGATGTTTCCGGAGAATTAGGTATCTTTTAAGAGCAAACAATTTATGTATGAAGGCATTGCCCAATGACATTGTTCTAAGGCCAAGGTTTCAGCTGGAGCTCTCACAACCAAAGGAAAGTGCCTTAGCATCTTTTGAAAAAGAAAAGAAAGAATCTTTCCTGATTAACAGGATTGATGATCATGTCTTTATAAAATTCCAAAAAAAAGAGGTTCATTTCTGGTCTCCCCAACTGCATTTGGAAATTAACGAAATAGACACGGAAAACTGCAAGGTATATGGCCTGTTTGGCCCAAACCCTACACTCTGGACCTTTTTTATGTTTTTACATTTTGGGGTGGGAACATTTTTTATAATCTTCGGTATCTGGGCGTATTCCAGTGCGTCGTTAGACAAACCCTATGGGCTGCAACTGGGCGCCATGGTATTTATGGTTGTTATATGGTTTGTACTTTACGCTTTTGGAAGGGTAGGCAGGAGAAAAGGCAAACCTCAAATGAACCAATTGTTCCATTTTATGAGGGAGGTTTTAAAATTGCGCTAATTTATTTCTGATCATAACCAAACCTGCGAAGTTGTCTCGGGTCACTTCGCCAGTTTTTATTCACTTTTACAAAGAGTTCAATATGCACCTGTTTCTCAAAGAATTTTTCCAGATCCTTTCTGGCAGCTATCCCCACCCGTTTCAAAGCCGAACCTTTATGCCCGATGATTATTCCCTTTTGAGAATCGCGCTCTACCATGATAACCGATCTTATACGGATTATCTTTTCATCCTCTAAAAATTCTTCTGTTTCAATCTCAACAGAATAGGGAATCTCCTTTTTATAGTGTTCCAGAATTTTTTCACGTATAATTTCATTAACAAAAAAACGTTCCGGTTTATCCGTAAGCTGATCTTTTGGAAAATATGGAGGAGCTTCGGGTAATAATTCCAGAATACGTTCAAACACTTCTCTAACATTGAAATTTCTAAGGGCAGAAATTGGATGTATCTCTGCAGAAGGCAACTGTTCCTGCCAGTACTGCGTTTGTTCTTCGAGTGTTTGTTGATCTGAAGCATCAATTTTATTAAGCAAAAGCAACACTGGGATCTTGCTCTCTTTAAGTTTGTCAAGAAAAGAAGTGTCCTTTAATGCTTTTTCGCCAATCTCTACCATGTAAATGAGAATATCCGCGTCTTCAAAGGCCGACTTTACAAATTTCATCATTGAATCCTGCAACTCATAGGCGGGTTTAATAATACCCGGTGTATCTGAAAGTATTACCTGGAAATCTTCTCCGTTCACAATTCCCAGGATGCGATGCCTCGTGGTCTGGGCTTTAGCCGTTATAATAGACAGCTTTTCGCCAACAAAAGCATTCATAAGGGTAGATTTTCCCACATTGGGATTCCCGATAATATTTACAAAACCTGCTTTGTGGGCCATTATACGTTGATTTTCGAAAAATAGGTTTTCATCGCTAAATTAACTCTTGGCGATAAATAGAGCACCGCAATCATATTGGGAATTACCATTAGTGCAAAAGACAGGTCAATTAAATTCACTACAAGATCTACAGAAGCCACCGCTGCAAAAGTAATACTCCCAACATAAATATAATTATAGAGTTTACCCACTTTAACATTGGTTAAAAAGGACAAGCATTTGGTCCCATAGTAGGAATAGGTAAAGAGAGTTGATAAGGCAAACGCAGACACGATGATCATTAACAGCACATCACCAAAACCAAAGAGTGATTTCTTAAACGCAATCAGGGTCATAACAATCCCGTTGCTCTCCGCATCCAAATAAGCTCCACTTAAAATAATAACCACTGCTGTTAAGGTGCATACTACGATGGTATCTATAAAGGGTCCTAACATGGCTACTAATCCTTCCTGAACAGGCTCAGTAGTTTTAGATTGCCCGTGGTACATTGGCGCATTACCTACACCGGATTCATTGGAAAAAACGGCTCGTCTTATCCCAATGATTATGAGGCCCCATAGACCTCCCTGCACCGCTGTTTTTAAATTAAATGCTTCTGCAAGAATCAACTTTAAAGAGGGCCAGATTTCCCCTGCATTCATGGTCATAATTACTATAACTGCGAACAAATACAAAAGGACCATAAAGGGAACAATTGCCGTAGCTACTTTTGCAATTTTCTTTAAGCCCCCGAAAATAACAAAAGAGGTTATAATGCTCAACACAATACCAATCCCCAATTTCCAATTGAAATCACCAAAAACGGCAATGGTTTCGTTGGGGTTAATGACCCCCATTAAGGTTTGAGTAAATTGGTTGGTTGTAAAAGCCGGCAGCACTCCAAAAAGCCCCGCAATACAAAAGAAGACTGCCAAAGGCCTTGCTTTTTTGCCCATGCCCATAGTTATATAATACATGGGGCCTCCCTGTAAATTTCCTTCACTATCCTTATCGCGGTACATTATTGCCAGGCTACAGGAATAGAATTTAATACATATTCCTATCAAAGCGGTCATCCAGATCCAGAATACTACACCCGGACCACCCAGATAAATAGCAATGGCTACCCCTGAAATATTCCCAAGCCCTACCGTGGCGGCAACTGCTGAAGAAAGTGCCTGCAGATGACTTACCTCACCGGGATCATCGGGATTATCGTATTTCCCTGAGGTTATTAAAATAGCATGTTTAAAATAACGATATGGAAGTAATTTGGAATACGCAACCAGGTAAAGGCCTCCGCCGACTATTAAAAAGAGCATTACCCATTCCGTATAAGGAAGTACAGCTGCTAAAAAGTCATTGATTATTTTCATAAATAAACTTGAGCCCCGAAGTTATACAATTTAAGCTTTTGGGATGTGTCCTGGGATAAATAATTCCGGCATGAAGTTTTGATATAACTAAAAAAGCATCGTATATTTGCCGTCCACATCGCGGGGTAGAGCAGTATCCTTCGATTCCTCAGGACAGGGTACCTACTCATCCTTAGGAAAAGAATAAAAACACTGCCAAATAAAATATTGAAAGTTCACATCGCGGGGTAGAGCAGTAGGTAGCTCGTCGGGCTCATAACCCGAAGGTCGCTGGTTCGAGTCCAGTCCCCGCTACAAAGA
>NZ_CAMYIP010000188.1:0-10526 GCF_947258525.1 uncultured Eudoraea sp. | reverse complement strand
AGCCACTCCCCAAGGCCCATTTCATGCGAAGCCATGAAATGAATCCAGTCCTTTTTTCAGACTGTGCTAGCGCCGTGCGATGCTTGGCATTATCTGGCTCTCTTTGTAAAGCCACTCCCCAAGGCCCATTTCATGCGAAGCCATGAAATGAATCCAGTCCTTTTTTCAGACTGAGCAAACGCCATACAAAGCTTATGCCATCTGGTTTTCTTTGTAAAGCTCTCCCGATAGCTATCGGGACCGCTTTCGATCCACTGAAGTTTTAACGGAAGTGGAGAGGAAGCAATCCAGACCTTTATTCTAATCCTAAATCTCAATAGTTGTACTTAATAAATGCTCCTTTCTTTGTAAAGCCACCCCCAAGGCCCATTTCGTTGCTCAGCAACGAAATGAATCCAGTCCTCACTCCGGCATATTAAAAAATCTTTGGAATATCATTAAACCCCATCTCTTCCATCAATTCCTCCCAACGGGGATCTTTGTAAAGGGGTTGAAAGGGAGGCTCGACTTTTAGCCAGAAAAGTTCCACTTCCTTATCCTCAATGGCCTTATCCAGCCACTGAAAGGTGGATTCGTGATCGCCGGTCTGAGCGTTCACCATGGCCAAATGAAAAGCTGGACTGCCGATCGGTGAAGTGGCGGCCTGCTCTTTGAGTTCTTCCATCAGGGATTCATATACTTGCTGGTTGCCTAGTTTATAATGAGCTGCTGCAAGGTAGCCCAGTATTCGGGCGGGCCTCGAATTCGGAACCTGGGTAAAATAAGATTCGCCGCTATTGATCACTTTCTGATACTTACCCAGTGCATAAAATACACGTACGGCCGTTCCCTGAATAACGCCATTGGTAAACTTGTTCATGGCTTCTTCAAAGGTTTTGATCGCTGCATCGTGTCTACCGGTAAAATACTCGGCCAGGCCCTTCGCTGTCCAGGAACTTGGCTCATAAGGTGATTCCCTCATACCAGCCATTGCCCACTGGTAATGTTTTTCAGGATTATCCCCTAATGCGGGTAAAAAGAGGTTCCCAGAGCCTCTCTTTGCTGGAGTTAACTCCACTCCTTTTAAATAAAGTGCATATGCCTCAAGATCCTGTTCATACCAGATTTTATTGATAGCCAGGTGAATGTAGGGCATGCCATAAGAAGGCTCTTTTTGAATGACGAATTCATATAATGAATTTGCTTTTTCGATATCTTTCTCAAAATCATCTTTTAAATCTCCGTCCCAAGTATACTGAGATGATATGTGATATCCCAATGCATCATAAGCTGCGAAGAATAAAGAATCCAGTTTAATCGCCTGCTCGAGGTAGTCCCTTACAATAGTCGGTTCTGCCCCAATGACTTTACTTCCTTCATACTTTGCTTTTTGGTATAGATCCCAGGCTTCTGTACTTGATGTTCGTTCAGTAGCCGGTACACTTATCTCTGATAAATTGAACTCATAATTGAGTTCACGCCCAACGGAGGAGGCTACTTCATCAATAATTTCATTAATAGATGCCATGTCCTCGTCAAAATTTTTAGACCAAAGTTGGGAAAAATCATCACTGGAAATTAAGGTCACTATGATTCTGATTCGATTTCCAATTCGTATTACACTTCCCTCCAGGTAATGTGTCAACTCGAGGTTTTCAGCAATGCTTACAGGTGTGGAATTAGTGCTCTCCAAATAGGCAACCGAGGGTCGTGCGATCACCCGGAGTCCATTAATATTTTTCAGAGAATTATTGATAACATCTACCAATGCGGAAGCGAGCCATTCGTGGTCCGCTGCGGGACTGTTGTCCTTAAAGGGCATAACGGCAATGGATTTTATGGTGGAATCTGCCGTTGCCTTCGTGCTGGCTGATTCAGCATTGTTAGTCTGAGAACGCCCAAACTGATTGTAAAGCAAGATTATTACCGCAAGAGACAAAAATCCTATGATCACCCTGTTAAGACGACGACCCTTGAACTGAGAAGGGGCCGTGGAATCTGGTAGCTCATCTGTTTTTTTAAGCCCCTCAGGCGTCACATCATAGACCCAGGAAAAAACTAAATTGACTGGAAACCCCAGTGCAAGAAGAATGATCAATGCCTTCAGTAAAAAGGGGGGCGCATCAAAGGCAGGCAGGACGGCCGAGGCCACCTGTATTAACACCCATGCTACGGCCACGTAGGCCACGGCAGCTTTGAATACCTTCCGCCTTTTGAGTTCCTGAAAGTACTTTTTAAAATCCATGCTGACCTCAAGATACTAAAATCTGAAAGCTTGCCCTGTTCTATCCGTCATAAATTTGTCTGTTATTCTATTTGCATTATAGCCTGTACATAAACTTTATAAGATAAACCAGCTCTAGCATTGCAAGATTAATGGTTCATGTATAATAAAGATGGGGGTGCAACCAAAAAAACATACTCGCAGGGGTCAATTTAGAGGGGGTACCTTTTGGATGTGCAATAGACTCAATTCCTAATTTCACTGAACCCGGAAAATGTCAAAGTTTTACAATATGTGTATTGACTCACAAAATTTATTCAGCGAAATCATCTTAAAAAAACAACCAGTCCATACTACAAAGAAAGCCACTACCAAGGCCCATTTCATGCGAAGCAATGAAATGAATCCAGTCCTTTATTGTAATCCTAAATCTCAATAGTTGTACTTAATATATGCTCCTTTATTTGTAAAGCAATCAACAAACGTTGGTGTTATTTTTTATCGGTTTCATTCCAAAAACGGAATATAAAGATGTATTTTACGTGCAAGTAAACAATTCAAATATATTCATACTAAATCGATATGAAAATCAAATCACTTACTATTTGCATGCTTGTACTCTCTGCACTGTCATGCGGAAATAACTCTGAAAAATCAGAGGCAAGTCCTCTTGAAAATAAGAACAATGACAAATTTGATTTAGAAGCTGCAACAAAAATTGTGGAACAACGAAGCAAAGAATTTGAAGATGCATTAAAAATTGGAGATTCTATTGCTGTTGGAGACATTTACACTTTAGACACAAAGATAATTGGCGCTTATTCTGGCAGAAATAATATTGTCAAAGAAGTATACGAGATGACAAGAGACAGTATAACTGGAATAAAATTCAGAATAATTAATTTGTGGGGTGATGAAAATATCATTATCGAAGATGCATACGTTGAGTTTTTTCATAGCAATGGTACACCAATGAATAAAGGTGAGTGCCTATTAGTTTGGAAAAAAGAAAAAGATAAGTGGAGGATTTTCCGAGATGTCTATAAACCAGAAAAAAAATAAAAAAGCAGTTCACTGCAATGTATAAAAGCAATTATGCCCTCCCGATAGCTTCTCCTTAGTAATACTATGGAGAAGGAGCTATCGGGACCAAAAACCAATACTCCTAGACTAAATCTTTAAATTTGAATAATCTTAAAAATGTTAAAATATGAGAAGTTCAATAATTCTTTTTTTTGTGCTGATTCTTGTTTCCTGCAATGAAAAGAGTCACAAAGAAGACCCAGAATTTTCAAATTCCCAAACCATCAATATTCAGGCGGAATTGGCGTCAATAGAAAAAACACGCCAGACATTCATGAAAGCCGTCAAAGAAGGTGATGGTGAAACTATGGGTAAAATCGCGACTTCAGACATTAAGATCATTTCACCCGGAAGCAGCGATTGGATGGAAATGTACAAGGAAAGTAAAAACCAAGGTCCTTTCCCCTATGACAGTATTATCATGTCCCCTATAGAAACAATAATTGCATCAGACAGTATTGCATATGACCTTGGTGTTAGTCGTGTATATTATACGAATAGTGAAGGAAATGTGGTTGAATTGAAAGACAGCTTTTTAGCCATCTTAAAAAAAGGTGAGGATGGTACCTGGAGACTTCATCGGGAGGTAGCGTCATCAAATGTTACTGATTGATATTCCTTAAATCAAATAAAAAACTTACCATCAATAGAAAAAACCTCCCATATAGATGAAATTCCATATGGGAAGGTTATTTATCAATTTTGTCGCCTTTTTGCTGGTTAGCAGAAAAAGTCTATCTATTGGGTTGGGTCACACTACCTTCTGCACGAAATTCTGCCACCCCTGTTTCTGTATTGAAGAAACCTGTTGTGGAGATAGTACCTGTTGCACCTTCGAATTTACCAAAGCCTTCGACCACCTCATAGCTGCCAGAGGCAGGCCCCTCTAAAGATATATTGGAAACCCCTAGAATACGAATGCCGTCGCCCTTTTTATTCTTAAAGGTAATATTTAGGGTAACGGACAGGATACCCGCCTGGAGATCCAGGTTACAAGCCTCTGCAGTCAAAGGGGAATTCATGTCATCGAGGATACCAAGATGAGTGGCATTACCTTCTACCTTGTTTATTTTTGCTGCAACCAAAGGTTCCGTTGTCCCGGGAAAGTTATCTCCAGAACATACAATAGGAACTTGCGCAGAAGGGCTGGAGATGAAGTTCCCCTTAAAAGGAACAGTTTTCATTTCTTCAGACTTTTTAAGGGATGCTTTCATATAAAGTGCATCCTCACCTACTTCATCTTTCTCACATCCAATTGTTGCAAATAAGATTACGAAACCAGTTAAAAATAATTTTACATTTCTCATGATAAAGGGATTTAAAAGTTTTATATCTTCAAATCTATTTACCCGTGAAATAAAATGAAATGATGTAGGTCATTTCTGACCAATTTTACTAAATTGAATTAAGATCACAAACGGAATAGTGCATACATGAGGCCGTTTTACACAATTACTCACTACTATGGCATTTAAAAAAGAGACAAAGGACAATGAAATCTATGTTTACATGAATGGTAAACTCATTTACAAAAAGTGGTTAGATACTGGCGCATCTAAAGTTTTTGATCTGCAGGCCTACGACAAGTTTACTTTAAAGTCGATTAAGGACAGTGAATAACAGTCTACAACAATAGCCATAATAAATAACAGAAAATGAAAATTGCAGTTACAGCAGCAAGCGGACAATTAGGTTCTTCAATTGTAAAAAGACTAAAAAAAGAGATTGGCAAAGAGAACGTGATTGGGATTGTTAGGACACCGGAAAAAGCTTCTCACCTGGGAATTGAAGTTAGAAAGGGGAATTACAATAGCCGTGAGGATTTTATTTTAGCTTTAAAAGGAATTGATTCGGTCTTGTTAATTTCAGGAATGGACGATCCAGAAAAGAGAATCCAACAACATAGAAACGTAATTGAAGCAGCCATCCAGAATGGTGTGCGGAAAATAGTGTATACAAGCATTATTGGTGATGAAGAAGAAACTTCATTTAGCCCAATAGTAAAAAGTAATCGTCAGACTGAAAAGGATGTTAAAGAATCAGGATTGAAGTGGGTTATTGGGAGAAATGGAATTTACATTGAACCTGACCTTGAGTATATCGATATTTATGTAAAAGAAGGTGAGATTAGAAATTGTGCGGATGAAGGAAAATGTGGCTATACCAGCAGAGAAGAATTAGGTTTTGCTTATACACAAATGCTGTTGAACGACAAGAATAACGGGCATACATACAATTTAGTAGGCGAACCAATAACACAGACACAATTAACTGAACTTATCAACCAGGTGTTTAATACAAACCTGACATATAACTCAGTACCGGTTGACATTTATGAAAAGGAGAGAAGAGCGGAGTTAGGTAATTTCATAGGAGCCGTAATTGCAGGCATTTATAATGGAATAAAAATTGGCGTTTACGATGTCCCATCTGATTTTGAAAAAGCTACGGGAAGAGTTCATAAATCACCCTTAGCAATGATTAAAGCATTTAAAAAATAATGAAGCTGGTTCCAAAAATATAACTGCAATTAAAATGGATTCGAGTACATCCCAATCCACACACTATGTAAGGCGTAGCAGGTTAGAATTACCAACGTCTATACTTAAAAATTAGTAACTCAAAACCCGAACTGCACTTATACGATACCATTATGCTCAAATAAAACAAGGAAATGAATTTAGAAGAAAATCAACCTTTTCGCAACCAAATTGGAAAGCAATTGCAAACAAATTGGCTATTTAAATTAGGTGAAATCTTCTTGTTATTTTTTATAGTCGTAGCTTTTGTTGCCCTAATATTACCTCTAGTTGGCGATAATCTTATTCTAAAGCAATTAATAGTATGGGCGGCAAATATTATGATGTTAATTTTTGTGTGGGCAGGTATGAGGCTTCGTGGTGAAAAATGGAGTGACTTTGGATTGACTTTCAAATCCATTTCCGTTAGCGAGGCCATGAAAGTTTTCCTACTCTCTGTTTTAGTTATGGTTTTAGCCATAGTGGGGTTTGTTATTGGGTCTATTATTATGGCCAATATTACAGGTATCCCGGAAGGCTCAAACCTGGGCGGATATGATTACTTAAACGATAATATAGGAATGCTTCTTTTGACTTTAGGAGGTGTCTATATTGCCTCTTCTTTTGGAGAGGAAGTCATTTATAGAGCTTTCCTGATAAACAGAATCTCAGAACTTGGACAAAATACCAAAAAAGCAACCATTGTTGCCATAATTCTTAGTTCAATTATATTTGGGCTTATTCATTATGACTGGGGACCAATGGGAATAGTTCAAACAGGATTCATGGGTTTAGTGTTGGGTATCTGTTATATTAAACTAAAAAAAAGACTTTGGGTCTTGATATTAGCCCATGCTTATATGGATACCATCCTTATGGTACAGTTGTATCTGGCAAGCAACTAAAACTAAAACCAGTGAAATAAATCAAGACATAACAATTTATAAAAATAATAACCGGTATAACAGTAAATTTAAGGTTTGTCGAGAGGTACAACTTTCGTGTAGTTTGAGAGGAATGAAGCCAGCAATGGGTTATTAATCTTATATTAACCGTCGTACTTTAATACCGAACGCTCCCCTCAAACAAAACTTAACTATAAAAAAAATGGAGCAAAAAGAACTATCAGAATTAACAGATCTGGAGTTGTTGGATGAAGCAAGAAAAAAGAAATCAACCTCCATAAAATATGCCCTTTTAATTGGATTTCTGATTGGAATTGTAATTTACAGTGTTGCGAAAAACAGTTTAGGATTTTTTACACTAATCCCTTTGTTTTTTTGCATACAAATTGATTAAGAATTCAAAATATGACGACAAGGAATTAGAAAATATTTTAAAAGAGCGAAATTTGAAATAAGTAATGAGGGAAAGTTGTCAAAACTGCGATGACATTATTTAAGAAATTCAACAATTCTGTGAAATTAGAATCGATTGGAATGGACTATTTCTGAACTGGATAAAATTAAAATCTTAAAATGAGATTCGCCCATACGAACATTGTCAGCACTAATTGGAAAGCACTTGCAGATTTCTATATAAAAACTTTCAATTGCAAAATTGTTCCTCCTATTAGAAATCAATCCGGAGAATGGCTTGATAAAGGAACTGGCTTAAAAAATGCCAAATTGGCAGGCGCACATTTATTACTTCCGGGATACGGAGAAAACGGACCAACCCTTGAGATTTACCAATACGAAAATATTGAAAATCATAAATTTATACCCCCAAACAAAAGAGGTTATGGGCATATAGCTTTTGAGGTTGAAAATGTAGAAACAATTCTTGAAATTTTGGTAAAAAATGGGGGAAGCGTATTTGGTGAAATCACGAAAAGAAAAGTTGAAGGAGTTGGAGAAATTAATTTTGTATATTCGAGAGACCCTGAAGGGAATTTGATTGAATTGCAGAGTTGGAAATAAAACATTGTACAATACTGGCTATCAACAATAAAACCAGAATTATGATGAGAAACATTTTAAAACTAATTGCCTTCTTTTTTTCTATTGTATTATTTATTTCCTGTGGGAGATCGGACGAAATTAAATTGTTTAATGGGGAATCGCTTGAAGGCTGGGAAGGATCAAATACTATTTTCAGAGTGGAAGAGGGAGCCATAGTTGGTGGTAACCTAAAAAAACCAATTGATGAAAGTTACTACCTGTGTACGGAACAGAAGTATGAAAATTTTGAATTGAAATTATCCGCTAAATTTATATCGAACGACATAAATACCAATGGAGGAATAAGCTTCAGAGCTAAACGCGTACCCAATTCTAATGAAGTAATGGGCTATCAGGCCGACATAGGATATATTGATGCCGGTGCAATTCCTCAATTTTCTGATTTTACACCGAAAGATACAACGGGCCTTTATCCTCTTTGGGGTAGTCTGGTCGATGAGAACAGGCCCGATACTTCACGATACCCCAGGCCAGATATCTTCCCTGTCATAATTTATAAAGTAGCTGACAAAGAACTCATTGAGGAAATTATTGATCCGCTGGAATGGAATGAGATTAATATTACGGCCAATGGCCCGGATATTGAAATTAAAATCAATGGTGTTACAACAGCAAAATACACCGAGAAAGATGATGTGCCAACAAGCGGTTATATATGCCTGCAGGCGCATTCAGGGGGCCCCTTTGAAATTTGGTATAAAAACATTGTGCTAAATCAATTAGAACCATAATTAAAAGCCAGGAACCATATATTAACCATTGGAAGGCTCATACACAAGACCGTTAGGTTCCAATTAAAACCAGCATTATGAATCGTAAAATTGTCATCTCACTTTTTTGTGATGCTTGAATATGCTGTGTAAAAGCACAAAATCTAAATACTACAAAAAAGTATAACTCAAAATGCCATCAGATTCTCCAAAAATCTCGGTAATTGAAAAATAATCCATTATATTCACAAATTGAAATGACCCTGAGCTTCGGCTCACTAAGAAAAGAAACCCTATACGGGCAACTGAATACCTAACCAAACCCTAAGCAAAATGAGTGATCAACAACAGGAATCCACACACATTGAAAGTTACAATTTACCTAAAGTCATCTTTTTGGCATTCGTTGCCGCGATAGGTGGATTTTTGTTTGGATTTGACAGCGGAGTAATAAATGGTACCGTAGATGCCTTACAGGTCGCATTTAACTCCGATGCCACGGGCACAGGGTTTAACGTTGCCTCAGTACTCCTGGGCTGTGTTGTGGGTGCTTTTTTCGCCGGTACATTGGCAGACAGGTTCGGAAGAAAACCAATGCAAGGTTCCGTGGAGTTCGTTATTTATAGATTAATTGGTGGGTTGGCGGTAGGTGCAGCCAGTATATTGGCCCCACTCTATATCAGTGAAATTGCCCCTTCAAAAATCAGAGGCCGTCTGGCCACTTTACAACAACTCATGATTGTAATTGGTCTTTTTGTGGCATTTATGAGTAATTACTCACTTGTAGGGCTTTCCGGTGGTGCTGAAGAGGAGCTTTGGTTGGGATTTCAAACATGGTCATGGATGTTCTGGGCGGAAATACTACCGGCAGCTATATTCGTAATTGTGTTGCTTTTCATCCCTGAATCGCCAAGGTATTTAGTGGCATCAAACCGATCTGAAAAAGCGCTTAAAGTACTTTCTACAATTAGCAATGTGGAAGAAGCCACAGTAAAGGTGGCGGATATAAAATCTACGGTAAGAGAGGATAGCCGCCCCAAACTCGGCGACATCATCAGTAAATATACCGGCAAAATTCATCCATTAGTTTGGGTGGGTATCGGGATTGCGATACTTCAACAGTTTACGGGTATTAATGTAATTTTTTATTATGGCGCCACACTCTGGCAAGCCGCAGGTTTTGCAGAGGCCGATGCCTTACTTACCAATGTCATTAGCGGAAGTGTTAATATTTTATTCACTATTGTGGCCATAGTTCTGATCGATAAGGTTGGCAGAAAACCTTTATTATTAGTAGGTTCTATCGGGCAGGCGGTAATGCTGGGAGTACTTGCCTATCTTTTCGGAATGGCAACCGTAGATAGTGCAAATAATCTTATTCTGGAAGGAAATAATGGCACCTATGCATTACTAGCTGCCAATGCTTACATTGCGTTTTTTGCAGCCTCATGGGGTCCGGTAATGTGGGTTATGTTAGGTGAAATGTTTCCGAATCAATACAGAGGAGCAGCGCTGGCCGTTTGCGGAATAGCCCAGTGGGGGTCCAACTTTACTATAACCATGACCTTCCCTATTATGCTGAACTATTTAGGACTCGGTGTTTCCTATGGCGTCTATGCAGTCTTTGGCGTAGTGGCATATTTCTTTGTCAAGTCGTTTGTTAAAGAAACCAAAGGTCGAAGTTTGGAAGACATGTCTCGTGAACAAGAAGCAGAGGAAAGAAAGCACGCCGCACAAATGGGGCAATGAAATAAACAATTCCTACTATAAACCTTTTCTTTACTGAAGTATTTCAGTAAGGATTTAGAACGGATAGATTTCAATATTGGCAGTATAGAGAGCGTTGGTGATGTTGAAGGAATTTCTATAAGCTTTCATGCCTATTTCATTCAGAAAGCCGTAAGCAAGCAGCTGGTATTGGCTGGCAAAAACGGACCCAAAAATGTACAAAACACGCTGAAATGGATTTTGCACTCACCGTTGTGCTAAATTTTGTTTGGATCCTTGTGACTAACTAAATAAACTGAGAAATAATGGGAAAGATAAA
>NZ_CAMYIP010000187.1 GCF_947258525.1 uncultured Eudoraea sp. | reverse complement strand
TCTCCCCTCAGGACGTATGTTCAAAGAAATTCCCGTATTCTCACAATTCCCTACATCTGGTTATGGGTACTCGGAAGAAACCAAACCAATGTTGAATACTTCCTTTGGATTTGTTCCCTGGGATGATTTACACCACCCGGATATTTCACAAACCAATGGTGAATTGGATGGTCGATGGATTTTTGTTAACGGTAACAATACTCCCCGCATAGCACGGGTAAGTTTGAGTACCTTCGAGACTGAAGAGATAATTGAGGTTCCTAACAGTGCAGGTAACCACAGTTCTTCATTTATAACAGAAAACACGGAGTATGTAGTAGCCGGCACCAGATTTTCAGTACCTGTTCCTCAGCGTGATATGCCAATCAATGAATATAAGGGAAATTTCAAAGGAGCTTTGTCTTTTATTAGTGTAGCTCCGGACAATGGGCGATTAAATCTGGAATTCCAGGTATTAATGCCTGGTTTCAACTATGACCTTTCCCATCCCGGTCGTGGAAAATCTCACGGATGGTTCTTCTTTTCAACATATAACACCGAAGA
The DNA here is from genome assembly GCF_947258525.1 of uncultured Eudoraea sp. Taxonomy (GTDB): domain Bacteria; phylum Bacteroidota; class Bacteroidia; order Flavobacteriales; family Flavobacteriaceae; genus Eudoraea. Next base: position 25,011 of record NZ_CAMYIP010000187.1, on the reverse strand, counting down.
GGCCAGTTCTTTGCTAGAGGTTATGGCTTCGCAAAACGACAAGGATTTTATCGCTGCGGTTAACTGGAAGAAAATAGAGGAGTACGTAAAGAATGGAGGCGGAACAAAAATGCCTGCTAACTATGCGCACAACGTTTATGACGAAGAAACCCATACGGGAACTTCTACTATGATAAAAGAGGTTGTTACAGTAGATCCAACCAAAGTACCTGGATCTTTGTACTTCCTTCCCACTCCTAAATCGCCACACGGCTGTGATGTAGATCCAACCGGGCAATATATTATTGGTAGCGGAAAACTGTCTGCAGACATTACGGTTCACTCATTTGACAAAATGTTAGCAGCTATAGAAGGTGAAAAATTTGATGGAGAGGCTTATGGCATTCCTATTCTGAAATTCGAAGAGGTCTTGGCAGGTACCGTTAAAAGTGGAGGTTTAGGCCCACTGCACACCGAATTCGATGATAAGGGTAATGCGTATACTACATTCTTTATTTCTTCAGAAGTTGTTAAATGGAAAGTAGGAACCTGGGAGGTTGTTGATAGAAAGCCGACCTATTATTCCGTAGGGCATTTGATGATCCCAGGAGGAAACTCCAGGAAGCCTTTCGGTAAGTATGTTGTAGCAATGAACAAGATTACAAAAGACAGGTATCTTCCTACTGGTCCCGAAATGGAACACTCTGCTCAGATTTATGATATTTCAGGAGAAAAAATGGAATTGATTTATGATTTCCCAACCCATGGTGAACCTCATTATGCAGCGGGATGTCCTGCCGATTTATTGACAGCAAATTCGAAAAAAATCTATCGATTGGATGAAAACAAGCACAAATATGCCACTATAGGACCTGATGATGCTCGCGTAGAACGTGATGGGAATGAAGTACACATATATATGTCTACCATTAGAAGTCATTTTACTCCCGACAATATCGAGGGTATTAAAGTAGGAGATAAAGTTTATTTCCATATCACAAATCACGAGCAAGATTTTGATGTACCTCATGGTTTCACCATTATTGGGCAGGGGACTTCAGAAATTTTAGTAATGCCGGGACAAACCAAGACTTCATTGTGGGAACCCAAAAAGGTTGGTGTATGGCCATTCTATTGTACTGATTTCTGTTCTGCCTTACACCAAGAAATGCAAGGTTATATTAGAGTGTCTCCTGCAAATTCAAATATTGACCTATCCTGGTCTTTAGGAGAATAAAAGTACTCAGGGAAATTATTTTAATGCGCATATTAAAGCGGGCTGTGTCTATGACCTGCCCGCTTTAATCTAAAATTAAAGTGTCCTTCCAAAACCATGTTTGATTTGTAAACTACCGAAAATTAGAAATGATGAAAAAAGCAAGTATCTTAATGATTATTGGTCCTTTGTTTCTTTTGGGATTGTACGTTTTCCCGCTTTGGAACATTATGCTGGGTGCACCTCAATATCCGGAACCTTTGGGAATGAACATTTTTATTGATGGTATTAAGGGAGTTAGCGAATTTGATATTCAGAACATTGATGGCCTTAACCACTATATAGGGATGCGTACACTACGTTTTTTTGAAAAAGTCAGCTACACTTGGTTTATGGGATGGTTCGTGTTAATGAGTATATTAGGAGTATTGGGCATGTATGATTTTAATGCATGGATGGTAGATTATGGAACCAATTTAGATCCAAATGCCATAATGAAACTCACCAACCCTGATGGTACGCCTGTGAGCTACAAACCACCACTTTTTGGCCATGTAAAAATGCTTAATTTCGACGTAACCTCTTTACCATCTACCGGTGCGTGGTTGATGTTTGCAGGCATGATGATGACTATTATAGCATTTTTTGTGGGCAAAAGATCATGGCAACCCAAAAGCAAGGCCAGTGCTGTAAGACCGATTAAAGTAAAAACAAATGATAAATAAATTAATTTATCTAAGTTTAGTTCTATTCATTTTCATGTCATGTGAGGTAAGTCCTAAACCAATTAATTATGGTTCTGACGGATGTCATTTTTGTTCGATGACCATTGTGGACAAACAACATGCGGCTCAAGTAGTAACGCAAAAAGGTAAGGTTTTTAAGTTTGATGCAGTAGAGTGTATGGTGAACCATTTAAAGGACGTTGATGTGGCAACAATTGAACTTTTTTTGGTTAATGATTACCAGGCACCTGGCGATTTAATCGATGCCAAAAAAGCTACCTTTTTAATAAGTAAGGAAATTCCTAGTCCTATGGGCGAATACTTGTCTGGATTTCAATCCAAAGTTGAAGCTGAGAATGTTGAGGCTGAAAATAATGGGAAATTGTACTCTTGGAATGAGTTGTTGACTAAATTTAAGGTACATTAATAATATTCAATTATAATGGTTAATGGTATGCGGTTATCTTTTGCCCGTTAAATTCTGTTAACCATTATTTTTTAAATAAAAATATTGCATGATTTATACTATAAGCAATCAAATAGCCGATCAACCCTTTGACAATTTGCAATTAAAAAAAATAGTAAAGACAGATGCTTTGGAGATTCTTAGTATAAGTTTGGAAAAAGGCGCAACCTTTCCGGAACATACCTCACCTAAGGATGCACAATTGATCGTATTGGAGGGCGAAATTGCTTTTCACATTAATGAGACTTCATACAAACTTAAAACACAACAAAATTTTAATTTCCCTAAGGCTACCCCACATTTCGTTATGGCCAATGAGAATTCCAAATTTTTGATAATACGATAATGTATAAATTTCAGCTACAGTTAATAGTATTTATATTTTTTATAGGAACTCCGCTTATGGCCAAAACCATTGAGGTTTGCCCTAGCTGTGAAGTGAAATCTATAAAAGAAGGGGTTGCTCTTGCAACAGACTTTGATACACTTCTAATTAAAAAAGGCACCTATAGGGAATTCAATATCCTTGTTGACAAACCCTTAACGCTGATAGGTGAAAATTACCCGGTGGTAGACGGAGAAGATCGCGGTGAAATCATTCGCATTGTTTCCGATAATGTGACAATTGATGGGCTACATATTATAAACGTAGGCACCAGTTACACTACAGATTATGCGGCTATTCGTGTGGTTAAAAGTGATAACTTTCTGATACAAAACGTAGTATTGGAGAAGCTGTTTTTCGGTATATATCTGGAAAGATCGAACAACGGGAGGGTTTATCACAATAAAATTATTGGCGATGCTTTGGATGAGTATAATTCTGGCAACGGTATTCAATTATGGTATTCCCATCATGTTCAGGTAGACCGGAATATTGTGCAAGGTGTTCGCGATGGTATCTACCTGGAATTTTCAGATAATATTTCAATCCATAATAACATCAGCACAAATAATCTTAGGTATGGTCTTCATTTTATGTTTTCGAACGATGATGTTTATACGGATAACACCTTTGAGAATAATGGAGCAGGAGTGGCCGTAATGTTTTCCAAACGTATCAAAATGATGGGCAATGTATTTAAAAAGAATTGGGGTACGGCTGCATTTGGTATGTTGCTCAAGGAAATCAATGATGCGGAGATTATTGGCAATACCTTTGAGGAAAACACTATTGGTATCAATATCGAAGGTTCAAATCGAATTGAATATAAAAACAATGACTTTATTAGTAATGGTTGGGCCGTAAAAGTTTTAGGAGCCTGCTATACAAATTCATTTATCAATAATAATTTCCTTTACAACTCATTTGATATTTCGTATAACAGCAAATTGAATGATAATGTATTTGAAAAAAATTATTGGAGCAATTATACCGGATATGATTTGGATAAAGATGGAATAGGAGATGTGCCTTATCGACCTGTAAAATTATTTTCATACGTTGTAAACCGAACACCCGAAACAATTATACTTTTACGCAGCATGTTTATGGATATAATTGATTTCTCCGAAAAAGTATCCCCTGTTTTTACGCCAGATAACTTATTGGATGAGATGCCGCTAATGAAAAGATTAAAATGATACAGATAGAAAATTTGTATAAAAAATTTGGAAGAAACCAGGTGCTCTCTAATCTGGATTTAGACATTCATGGGAGTGGAATATTTGCTGTGCTCGGCCCCAATGGTTCTGGTAAAACCACATTGATTAAATGCATTTTGGGAATGGTGGTTCCCTCTTCAGGTGAAATTAAAGTTCAGGGCAGTACAATAAAAAAGAATTGGAAATACAGACAAGAGATAAATTACCTACCTCAGATAGCAAACTTTCCGGGCAACCTCAAAGTAAAAGAACTAATTAGGATGATCAAAGACCTTCGCCAGAAGGATAGTATGGAAGAAGATTTGATAAAACTTTTTGGTTTGGATCCTTTTTTGGATAAAAAATTAAGTACCCTTTCTGGCGGCACCAAGCAAAAGGTGAATATTGTATTGACTTTTATGTTCGATTGTCCCTTGATTATACTTGATGAACCTACCTCAGGTTTAGATCCGGCGTCCCTAATTAAGTTAAAAGAACTGCTTCTTAAAGAGAAAAACAAAGGAAAGACCATCTTGATCACCACCCATATTATGCAGTTTGTTGAAGAAATGTCAGATGAAATTGTATATCTCTTGGAAGGTAATATTTTTTTCAAAGGGACTGTTGAACAATTGAAGTCCAAGACCAATCAAACAGATTTTGAACATGCCATAGCGGCCATTGCAACCCAGACATCTGATGCTTAAGATATTAAAATATAGTTTTTATGATTTAATGCGAAGTAGATGGAGCTATGTGTATTTTCTATTCTATTTAGCATTGGGTTTTGTGCTTTTATTCCTTAACAATGACCTTTCTAAAGCCGTAATAACCTTGATGAACGTTATCATTATTCTGGTACCACTAATAAGCACCATCTTCGGGGTGATGTATTTCTATAATTCAAAAGAATTCACAGAGTTATTACTGGCTCAACCTTTAAAAAGGAGTTCAATATTCCTGGGGCAATATCTTGGTGTGGCAGGTTCTTTAATGCTAAGCCTGGTCCTGGGATTGGGAATACCTTTTGTTCTTTATGGCTTGTTTAAGAGTGATACCATCTGGGATTTTTCATTATTGTTAATAACGGGGGCCTTTCTTACCCTTATTTTCGCTGCTTTGGCCTTTAATATTGCTTTATCCAATGAAAACAAAATCAAAGGTTTTGGGTATGCTGTATTACTGTGGCTTTTTTTAGCGGTTATTTATGATGGCTTATTCCTAATGTCATTGATCCTCTTTGAAGAATATCCCTTAGATTCTTTTTCTTTGGCGGCCACCATGTTCAACCCGATAGATCTTTCACGAACCTTGATTCTTTTAAAATTAGATATTTCAGCACTTTTAGGATATACAGGCGCAATATTTAAGCAATTCTTTGGCACTTACACGGGTTTGATTGTTTCCATAACGATGCTGATCCTTTGGACCGTTTTGCCTATTTGGCGATTAGCGTACAAGGCCAAAAGAAAGGATTTTTAATTTGAAAAGGGCACTAAAAACTTTTGATAAGTACCCCGGGAAGGATGTTTCTTTGCCATTAAAACTTTTTTATCCTTAAATGAAGATATAATTCTGAGGATATCTTGTTGCCTTTTTAAAAACGGGTTAGTTTTTCCCCAGGCAATCAGGATTGTATTGGATGAATCCATCGCATTGCGGATATGAATATCATTATCCGTACCAATATCTTCGACTTTACCTTTAAAATATTTGGTTTGAATACGGGCAAACTGGTTAACGATTATGATCGTTTTCACATTTTTAAACAACTCAACCTCTTTCTCAAAAATGAGTTTTTCAAGAAATTGAACAGATTTATCGGCAATTTCTGTATTGGCAATACTGGGGTTTTGCATAATAACGCATAAGCTATCGCCCTTCGTTTTTGTAATATTTTCTATGGTAAGTTGATATCTGAATTTTTTACAATCAGAAAATTTAGCTTTTACTTTTACCCCAGGAATGTGTTTATGAATCATCTTTTAGCGCAGCTAACTTATTCCAGGCAGATATTCAGCGCAATTTTAACCATTTCTTCAAAAGTTCGTTCCCTATCTTCAAAACTGCATTTCTCACCTGTAACTAATGAATCCGAAATAGTAAGGACTGCGAGGGCTTCAATATTGTATTTTGCCGCAATGCTATAAAGTCCGGCTGCTTCCATCTCAACACACAAAACACCATAGTCGGCCCATTTCTTATAAGCCCTTGGATCGTGCTCGTAATAAAGATCGGAGGAAAGTACATTGCCCACTTTTATAGGAACATTATTTTCCTTTGTATATGAAACAGCTTTCATGAGTAAATCGAAATTTGCCGTAGGGGCATAATTTACATCATTAAAAATAGCGTTGTTAATCCCCGAATTAGTTGAAGCAGATAGGGCTAATACAACATCTCTAAGTTTTACATTCTTCTGATAGGATCCGGCAGTGCCTACCCGGATTATTCGTTTCACATCGTAATCATTAATAAGTTCATGATAGTATATCATGGCGGAGGGTATTCCCATACCGCTTCCCTGTATTGAAATACGTTGTCCCTTAAATTCGCCGGTATAGCCCAGCATACCGCGAACATCTGAGTAGCAATAGGGATTTTCCAAAAAGGTTTCAGCCATCCATTTGGCACGCAGTGGGTCACCCGGCATAAGGACGGAATCGGCAATCTCGTTCTTTTTTGCATCAATGTGGGCACTCATAGCTTACGGATTAGTTTATTTAACAATTGCAATACCTGAAGAAGTACCTAAGCGAGAAACGCCCATATCTAAATAACGCAAGGCGGTTTTCTTATCTTTTATTCCTCCTGAGGCTTTGATCTTTATTTTATTTTGAATTACATTGCTTATTAGTTCAATATCTTCAAATGTAGCCCCTCCGGAGCCAAATCCGGTCGAAGTTTTCACAAAATCCGCCTTGCCTTCAACAACCAGCATGCTGGCTATTTTCTTCTCTTCGGCAGTAAGGTAGCAAGTCTCAATTATTACTTTTAATTTTCTGGATCCTATAGCCTGTTTTATTAAAGCTATTTCCTCTTTTACAAGACCGAATTCTTCAGATTTTAACCAACCAAGATTCATCACCATATCTATTTCATCGGCGCCTTGTTCTATGCAATACTGAGCCTCGTATACTTTAGCTTCTGTAGACATCGCACCTAATGGAAAACCAACTACTGCAGCTATTTTCACTTCGGAATCCTTCAATTCTTCCCTGGCCAGGGCTACATAACAACTATTTACACAAACGGCATAAAAATTATATTCCAGGGCCTCAGCACATAACTGTTTTATTGCTTTGGGCGTGGCCACAGGTTTTAATAAAGTGTGATCTATATGTTTTTCTAATAACATGAATACTTTTTAAGATCGATCAAATCGTTCATATGCAGCTTTATTAAGCATTTCACGATGGTCCGGATGCGCAATAGAAATCAAGGCCTTGGCCCTTTCGTATAAATTTTTTCCAAAAAGGTTTACCACTCCATATTCAGTAACTACATAGTGAACATGTGCTCTTGTGGTAGTAACTCCTGCACCTTCTTTGAGGGTAGGGGCAATCTTGCTTATTCCTTTAGGTGTAGCTGAGGAAATTGCAAAAATTGGTTTTCCCCCTTCAGAAATAGTAGCACCCCTAATAAAATCCATTTGACCTCCTACACCAGAAAAATGGCGCTGTCCAATACTATCGGCACATACCTGTCCGGTTAGATCTATTTCAATAGCGCTGTTTATTGCAGTTACTTTAGGATTTCGTGCAATTAAATTGGTGTCATTTGTATAAGCCGCTTCTTTAAAATGTACGATTGGGTTGTCGTCTACAAAATTGTATAAATTTTTAGTTCCGGCGGCGAAACAAGTTACAATCTTATTAGTTTTTATCTCCTTTTCCTCTCCGGTTATAACACCTTTCTCCACCAGTGGAAGCAGGCCATCCGAAAACATTTCTGTATGTACACCTAATCTTCTATGATTGTGTAAATTGGTTAAAACAGCATTTGGAATATTTCCTATACCCAATTGTAAAGTGGCGCCATCTTCAATAAGACTGGCAACATTTTTACCTATTTTATGCTCTAAATCCGTTATTGGGGTAATTGGTGCAACATGGATAGGTTCGTCTACCTCTATGGCGAGATCAATACGGTCTTTATGAATAATACCATCTCCATGAGTTCTTGGCACCTGAGGATTAACCTGGGCAATTACTTTCTTAGCAGTTTGTATTGCTGGAATAGCAATATCTACAGATACACCTAAAGAACAATACCCATGCCGGTCCGGTGGAGATACCTGAACAACCGCTACATCAAGGGGTAATATATTCCGCCTGAACAGAAAATGGATTTCACTAAGAAAAATAGGGATATAATCACCTTTATTTGTGTTCACTGCTTTTCTGACATTTCCTCCAACAAAACAACTATTTATATTAAAGGCCTGATTATAGGGAGGGATTGCATATTTAACTTCCCCTTCAGTATGAATAGATATGATCTCTACTTCCTCTAGTTCCTCATACCTGTCACAAATATTATTTATTAATGTATTTGGAGTCATAGCAGCTCCTTGTAAGAAAATCCGATCCCCCGATTTAACAATGGAAGCAGCTTCTTCTGCTGTAACAATTTTCATGTTTATTTTTTTATAGGATTTACAATTTGCCTCACCAACAATTGGATTAAGGCTAATGACATTCTAATTCTGTGCTAACTACTTCAGTCATTTGCTTTGGAGATACATATGGTATTCCTAAACCCATTCCTCTCAAAATAAAAAGCACCCCGATAATAACTACAAAAACCGGGATTAATTTTCGTATTCGCTGTTTGGCAGAATCCTTTAATATTCCACTTAGGTAAACTGCTGTTGTCATCAGAGGAACTGTTCCTAAACCAAACAAGATCATATACAATGAACCTTCAGCAGCTGTGCCCATTGCAATAGCACCCAGCAGGGCCATATACACCAATCCGCATGGCAAAAATCCATTAAGAAAGCCAATAGTGAGAAATGTATCTGCTGTTTTCTTCTTTAATGCTCTACCTAAATTATTTTTAATTTTTCCAACAACCCTATATATCGGTTTGGAAAGGCCAGGTCTGCTCATATACTTGTAAGGTATTATTACAGCTAATATCATTATAACACCAATTAAAATCGATAGCTTTTGCTGTATACCAAAGATGAATAGTCCCTTGCCTAATAGCCCAAATAATAAACCAATAATACCATAGGCCATTAGTCTTCCAAAATGGTAAATGAAAATCTGACCTGCTTTTTTATACTTATTATTCTGACTTACAGGCAGCATAAATGCAATGGGGCCACACATGCCTATGCAGTGCAAACTTCCCATAAGACCCAATATTAAAGCAGATAATAACATAAATAATTAATAGGTGATACTCTTTTTTATCAAGTGCTCTTTACCCTGATAATTCCAATATATTTTTATGTCCCAGCGACCATCCAACAAACGTTTGTCAGGTATGAGCAAATGTTTATTGGATAAACTTATAGGAAAGTCAAAATCCAAGTGTTTATTGGATGGTCTGTATAGGGACACTTTACCTTCTATTTCTTTATAATTCATTTTTGGAGGAAACGTAACCGCTAACCCATTTTTATTTTTAACAAAACTGAATTGGGAAGCATAATCTTTGGCATTAGACAGTGCATCAATCTCCTTCTGATAGGCCAGTTCTTCCTTGTAGTACTCCTCTGTGACCAAATCGTGATTTGCACTATTAGTTGTGCTAGCAAGTATCACGAAATAAAGGATAAATGCAATAAATGCTACAAATGCCAAAACTATTCCTGTTCCCCAATTAAACTTCATATTTTTTATTTCATATTAATGAATACTGTTAATTATAACTTCTTGGTGCCAGGAACCTTGCCGTAGTTGTTTCAATTAATTCTTCCCCGCTATATACACCAATCTTCAGTTTGTCTTTATCGCCATTAAGGACCGAATTATTTATTTCAATAAACAAGGTGCCTTCTGCCAATTGCTGTGCGGGAACCTCAAAACTACGATGTGATACCAAATTAATTTTACCGTCATGCGAGAGAAGTTTAAAACTTACATCATCAATGTCTTTAGATGTTTTATTGATTAGCTTGTACGTATACACATTACTAATCATATTACCTTCTTTGCGTTCATAAAGTTGTCCTGGCAGTCTTAAAATATTAGCTTCAAGATCATTTCTTAAGAAAAGCATGCCAATGAATACTCCAATTAAAATTACAAGTACTGCAGAATAACCTTTTAATCGGGGATTGAATGTAAATTTTGCCTTTCGTTCAATATTATCCTCACTGGCATAACGAATAAGACCTTTAGGAAGATCTATTTTTTCCATAATGGTGTCACATTCATCTATACAGGCTGTACAATTAACGCATTCGAGTTGGGTGCCATTTCTGATATCAATACCCGTTGGGCACACATTTACACATTGGAAACAGTCTATACAATCGCCGTGACCCAGAGCTTGCCGATCTTCATTTTTCCGAAACTTTTTACGGCCATTTTCGCCCTCGCCACGTTTATGATCATAGGCTACTACTATAGATTTATTGTCTAACAATACCCCTTGCATTCTACCATAGGGACAGGCTATAATACAGACCTGCTCTCTGAACCATGCAAAAACAAAATAAAATACACCTGTGAAAATTAGAAGTGACACTAATGTACTTACATGAGCCAGGGGTCCATCAGTGATGTATTGGAATAATTTGTCGCTTCCAATAAGATAGGCCAGGAAGACATTTGCGATTAAAAAGGATATTACAAAGAAGACAAACCATTTAAGTAGTCGTTTCCTTATTTTTTCTGCATTCCATGACTGTTTATCCAAACGGATCTGTGCACCTCGATCTCCGTCTATCCAGTATTCAATTCGTCTGAAGACCATTTCCATGAAAATTGTTTGCGGGCACATCCATCCGCAAAAAATGCGACCAAAGGCAACAGTAAAAAGTGCAATAAAAATTACCCCTATGATCATAGAAATAACAAAGAGATGAAAATCCTGTGGCCAGAAAGGAAATCCAAAAATATTGAACCGACGTTCCAAAACATTAAACATAAGGAACTGGTTGCCATTTATCTTAATAAAAGGCGAAGCAAAGAGGAAAATCAACAGGGCATAACTGACCCATTTTCGATATTCATAATACCTGCCACTAGGCTTCTTTGGGAATATCCAGGCCCGCTTTCCTTCTTGATCAATGGTCCCAATACTATCCCTAAAATTCTCTTCCATAGCTTTTTTCAGTTCAGAGCAATTAAGCAGAAATGAACTATTAATTCATAACAACCGTAGTAGAATCGCTCTCTTGTATCGGCGCTGGTTCTTCCTCCGGTGAATCTTCCTGAATTGGAGCATTTTCGTCTACCCATAGATCTCCTTCAGCAGCTTTAGGATTGGCAGGTGTTGTTCCCTGGAAAGTGAGTAAATAACTTGAAACCTGCGCCATTTCTAGCGGTTTCAGGGTTTGTTTCCATGGCACCATTCCTTTGCCGGCTCGTCCACCTTCAGAAATGGTATTAAAGACATTTTTAATTCCTCCTCCTAAAATCCAATATTCATCTGTAAGATTAGGCCCTATTCCTCCGCCACCGTCTGCCATATGACATACCACACAATTGGTTTCAAAAATGGATTTTCCCGCACTAAGATCTGAGGCCTCAGTTAAAAGTTCAACCGTATTAACATCTACCAAATCCTTGGCGGTTTTCTTATAAGCTTCAATTTCTGCCTGAGCTGCGGCAACCTCAAGTTCATATTCCAAATCCTGGTCATAATCACCATAAATTTCGAATCTAATCAGGTAAATAACACCAAAAATAATGGTAACATAAAAAAGGTAAACCCACCATGGAGGTAGCTTATTGTCAAGCTCTTTTATGCCATCATAGTTGTGGTCCAGAATGATTTCGCCTTCTGCTTCTATGGGTTTGGTTCCTAAAAGTTTTTTGTACATCTTCTTACCCCAACTCCATTCCAATTGTTTGGATTTGGATTCCAAATACCTTTCTTTACCTTCTTCAGAAAGTGTTTGAAACATTACATTTTCTATAGACTTTAAAATAAGTTCAATTGCAACAAGGATCAGCAACACCATCAATAAAAAGAACTGTGTTATGGGATACTCAATAAATGCCGGTTTTTCTCCTGAGTCAATAAAGTATTCCATCAATCCAAAGATGATAAAGAATATTACGGGGATTCTAATCCACCATGGTGACATATTTTTCATAGTTCTTGTTGTTTTGGTTGATTATCTTCTAATGGTATTTCACTAACTTCCTTGATATGTTCTTTTGAAGCGGTAAATACCCACCAAAAAAGAATGGCAAAAAATACAAAGAAGATAAGCAGTGATATCATGGGATAGGTGGCAATACCTTCCATACTTTCCATGTGATTTTTTATGAACTTTAGCATGATCTACTTGTTTTCTGACAATAATTCGTCGGTTTCCTTAACTTTTATATCTGTACCTAAGCGCTGCAAATAAGCGATTAGTGAAACGATCTCACGATCGCGCATTTCCACAAATTCCAATCCGTTGTCAGCTGCATATTTCTTATCGGCTTCATAAGACTTAACAAAATCTGGATCTGCATAAAGGTTTTCTTCTATTTGTATGGATTGTTCTTCCATAGAAGCATCGGCATTAGCAATGTCCTCTTCTGTATAAGGGACACCAAGGCTAACCATAGCCTCCATTTTACCCTTTATACCACTACGATCATGTTTGTCGCGAACCATCCACTGATATGCCGGCATAATAGAACCTGATGAGGTACTTTGCGGGTCATACATATGGTTAAGGTGCCAACTGTCTGAATATTTACCACCAACCCGCAATAAATCGGGTCCGGTTCGTTTACTACCCCAAAGGAATGGGTGATCATAAACAAACTCTCCGGCTTTGGCGTATTCACCATAGCGCTCCACTTCACTTCTGAAAGGACGAATCATCTGGGAATGACAACCCACACAACCCTCACGTATATAAAGATCTCTTCCCTCCAATTCCAAAGGTGTATATGGTTTTACACTTGTAATAGTTGGGATATTAGACTTTACAAGAATGGTTGGTACAATCTGAACAATCCCTCCGATAAGAATCGCAATAGTTGCATATATCGTTAATTTAATAGGTTTGCGTTCCAACCAGGTGTGGTAAGTTTCTCCTGCAGTTCTTCTTTTGGAAACGCGTGTTAAAGCAGCTGCCTCCGCAAGTTCATCTTCCACTTTGCTACCAGAGCGAACCGTAACTACGATGTTGTATAACATAACTACAAACCCAACAATATAAAGCGTACCACCTATTGCACGCATCCAGTACATTGGGATAATTTCATTTACGGTTTCCAGAAAGTTACCATAAACCAAAGATCCATCCGGATTAAAATCTTTCCACATTAAAGCTTGGGTAAATCCTGCCACATACATGGGTAAGGCATATAGAATGATCCCCAATGTGCCTATCCAAAAGTGGAAATTGGCCATTGGTGTAGAATGCAGCCTGGTCTTAAACATTTTCGGAACCAGCCAGTAAATCATACCAAAGGCAAGAAAACCATTCCATGCCAGGGCACCTACATGGACGTGTGCAATAATCCAATCACTAAAATGCGCAATAGCATTTACATTTTTCAAGGATAACATTGGGCCTTCAAAAGTGGCCATCCCGTATCCAGTAATTGCTACTACCATAAATTTAAGAGTAGGATCTGTACGTACTTTGTCCCAGGCTCCTCTAAGCGTTAATAACCCATTTATCATACCACCCCATGAAGGAGCAATTAACATTACAGAAAATGCAACACCTAAATTTTGTGCCCAATCCGGCAAAGCGGAATACAATAAATGGTGAGGTCCGGCCCAGATGTAAATAAAAATCAGGGACCAGAAATGCACTATAGAAAGTCTGTATGAGTATACCGGCCTGTTGGCAGCTTTAGGAACAAAATAATACATCAATCCTAAAAAAGGTGTCGTAAGGAAGAATGCCACTGCATTATGCCCGTACCACCATTGTACAAGAGCATCCTGAACTCCTGCATATACGGAATAGCTTTTAAATGCACTCACCGGTAATTCCAAACTGTTAAAGATATGAAGAACAGCTACTGTTACGAATGTGGCCAGATAGAACCATATGGCTACATAGAGATGACGTTGTCTTCTTTTTAACATTGTTCCAATAAGGTTCCATCCAAATGCCACCCATACCAGTGCAATTGCAATATCAATAGGCCACTCCAGTTCTGCATATTCTTTAGAAGTAGTTATTCCTAATGGAAGGGTGATAGCCGCTGCCACTATGATCGTTTGCCACCCCCAAAAGTTAAAATTACTCAGGAAATCACTAAACATGCGCGCTTTGAGCAAACGCTGGGTGGAGTAATAAACCCCGGCAAAGATGGCGTTCCCTACAAATGCAAAGATTACAGCATTGGTGTGCAATGGGCGGAGTCGCCCAAAACTAAGAAATGATATCCCATCTGTTATATTAGGGAATAGAAACATAAATGCCAGTAGTAATCCTACCAGCATACCAATGATTCCCCAAAACAAAGTGGCGTAGAGGAATTTTTTTACGATTTTGTTATCGTAATAGAACTGTTGTACTTCCATAATTACAATTTTTGCTTTTTATTTAGTTGGATTGATTTTTCGATTTTGGTATCAGAATTTTCGGCCTTAGTTTTAACTACTTCATCTTCAAATAACATTCTTACCGATGGAGTATACGAATCGTCATACTGACCACTGCGAACAGAAATGATAAAAGCAGCAAAGAAAACCAGCGCTACCACAATACTTATTGTAAGCAATAAATAAATTACACTCATACCTACCTGAATTCTGGCGTAAAACTACATTCCTCACCAATTTGAAAAAATGACATATGTCAGGTTTTAAAATTAATTTAATTTCTTTCCTATCACATTTGTTGCAAGGGTTGCAAAGGCAACAATACTAATTGAACTTAGCGGCATTAATATAGCTGCAATAACAGGTTCTAACTGGCCCGTAACTGCAAAATAAAGACCAACCACATTGTACATCAATGAGAGGACAAAACATAATTTTATAATGTTCATGGCCTTTTTAGAGGCCAGGATATAATTGTTAAGATATTTGAATTTTACGGCATCAAGAATTCCATCACAGGCAGGAGAGAATACATTTATGTTTTCAGAAATGGCCAGCCCTACATTACTTTGTGCCAATGCGCCTGCATCATTTAAGCCGTCACCAACCATTAGTACCTTTTTGTCATTGGCTTGTAACTCTTTAACAAAATTGAGCTTATCTGTTGGTTTTTGATTAAAGTATAAAGGGGTCAACTTAGGCAGAAGCTTTTCCAACCTGGCTTTTTCACCTTCATTATCCCCTGATATAACAGCTAAATCCAGATAGCGCCTCATATTTTTAAATACTTCGGAAACCCCTTCCCTGTAGTTATTATGAAAAACAAAACGACCCTTGTAGAGATTATTTGTACTTACGTGAACCGCTGTGCTTTTATAATCACTTTGTTGCTGATGTCCGACAAAATCAGCTGAACCAACTTTAATGTCACTTTTATCCTTTACACCCTGCACTCCCTTTCCTGTATATTCTTTATAGTCATCAAGTGTTTCTATATTGTGTTCTTTTAACAGCTCATAGAGCGATCTGCTTAAGGGATGATTTGAGGCCCGCAAAGTATTTTTAAGAAGGGATTCTTCTTCAGCGGTTAACTCCATACCTTCATAAGTAATTGCGCTGGATTGTGTAGTGGTTATTGTTCCTGTTTTATCAAATATTGCAGTATCTATTTGAGCCAATTGTTCTATAACCCCACTGTCCTTCAAATAAAATTTCTTGCGCCCGAAAATCCGCAGCATATTACCCAGAGTAAACGGAGCAGCAAGGGCAATGGCACACGGACAGGCTATGATAAGGACAGCAGTAAACACATTTAACACCTTACTACTGTCATTGAACATCCAAAAAGAGGCGGCTATAATTGCAATGGTCAATACAGTGATAGTAAAGCTTTTTCCAATGCTGTCTGTCAGGGTTTGAAATGTAGTGGTCTTGTCTTTTTCGAAAACAGAATTACTCCACAATTGTGTAAGATAGCTCTGAGAAACACTTTTTAATGTTTCTATTTCAATTGCGCCGTAACACTGCCTCCCTCCGGCAAAGACTTTATCACCTGAATTTTTTTGAACAGGTTCTGATTCTCCGGTTACAAAGCTATAATCTATTTGGGCCTTATTACTTATAAGAATTCCATCTACAGGGATGAGTTCCTCATTCCTGATTAGCAACCTATCACCTCTTTTTATATCATATACCTGAACTGTTTCCTCTTTCTTTTCCTTATTTAATCTGGTAACTGCAATGGGAAAATATGACTTGTAGTCGCGTTCAAACGAAAGGAATGAATACGTTTTTTGTTGAAAGTACCTGCCCACAAGGAGGAAGAAGATCAACCCGGTAAGACTATCAAAAAATCCGGAGCCCAGGTTAAAGGCAATCTCAAATGTGCTTCGTAAAAAAAGAACAAGAATTCCAAGAGCAATTGGCACATCAATATTTAGAAGTCGGGAACGCAATCCTTTATAAGCCGAGGTAAGATAGTCGCTACCTGCATAAAACACTACGGGAAGTGAAAAAGAAAACATCAGCCACCTGAATAATCCTTTGTATTGATCGAGCCAAAATTCACCTACTTCAAAATACTCCGGAAAGGATAAAAACATAATATTCCCAAAGGCAAAACCTGCAACACCAAGTTTGTAGAAAATACTTCTGTCGGTTTTGCTTTTTCCTTTGTCATAATCATCAAGTGAGATATAAGGCTCATACCCAATTCTTGCAAGAAGAATAACCAATTCTTTCAACGAAACCAGTTCCCTGTTATACGTTATTCTAATCATTTTTTTAGGGAAATCTACTTGCGAATTTGTAACTCCGGGATGTAATTTTTTTAAATTTTCCAACACCCAGATACATGAGCTACAATGTATTCCGGGAATGGAAAGATTCACAATTTGAATTGTTCCATCATCAAATTCAATTAATCGTTGGGTAATTTTATCCGAATTGAGGAAATCGTATTTTCCTTCAATTTCTAAAGGAGTAGTTCCTGCAGCAGACTGCAGATCATAGTAATAGGTTAGATCATTGGTCTGAAAAATCTCATATACGGTTTTACACCCGTTACAACAGAAGTTTTTTTGGTCAAATACTATCGCCGTAGTGCTGCATTCATCACCACAGTGGTAACATTTAGTCATATTCTAAAACATTTGCTTATTACCTGAATGCGAATTTGTAGTAATTTACTCAAAATATATATGATATTTGTCACCTTTTCAATAATTTTGACCTTCTAAAGCCTAAACAAAAATTCATGGGTTCTGAAAGCAGGTGTGAGAATTGTATAATACGTCAGTTTAATTCATTGCGCGCCATGACTAAGGAAGAATTAAAGCAGGTATCTGATTCAAAGACTTCCAAAATCATCAAAAAAGGTGAGGCAATTTTTGAAGAAGGTGAAAAACTCAATGGCGTTTTTTGTGTAAGGGAAGGAGTTTCAAAGCTTTCCAAACTTAGCTCCAATGGAAAAGATCAAATAGTTAAATTGGCTACCAAGGGCGAAGTAATGGGCCAACGCTCCGTGATTGCAGAGGAGACTTCCAATTTGAGTGCAGTGGCTGTAAACGATATGAAGCTTTGCTTCATACCTAAAGAAGCAATTGTTAATACCTTACACAAGAATCCTGATTTTACATTTGAAGTACTTCGCCTCATGGCACATGACTTAAGGGAGGCAGATGATGTAATTGTAAATATTTCACAGAAGACTGTTAAACAACGTATCGCAGAAGCATTCCTTTACCTTAAATCTAACTATGGCGAGGATGAGGAAGGATATCTGGTTCTTACCCTTTCAAGAGAAGATATTGCCAATGTTGTGGGCACAGCTACTGAATCTTGTATTCGTATTATCTCTGAATTTAAAAAGAAAGGTTTGCTTAAAAGCTCGGGAAAAAAACTTGGGATTTTGGACGAAAAGAAATTAAAAGATCTTGCTGAAGGTTTTTAGTAAAAACACCTTTATACTCCTCGTCTACCGTAAATAAAGCCCTGCCAATAATTGCATTGGATTTGAAAACCTGACATATATCATTGTTTCCATCTTATCACGGGGGTATTTTTACACAGTAATTTGATGAACTAGGTGTATGAAAAATATATTATTACCCACGGATTTTTCCAAAAACTCCTTAAATGCTGCAAAGTTTGCAATTGAACTTTTTAAAGAAGAAGAATGTATTTTTCATCTGCTAAATACCTATACCCCTGCCATAGTACATAGTCGTTTTATGGCTACAACTATTCACGGTGGAATACTGGAAGATAATGTTCGATCTGAGTCTGAACGGGGACTGGAAGAGCTGCTTGATCAAATTAATACCTATTATAAATACCCCCAACACAGTTTCAGGAGCGTTTCCTCTTTTAATCTGCTTACCGAAGAAATCAAAGAACTTGTAGAAGCAGAGGACATAGATTTTATAGTAACAGGCACAAAAGGCGCTTCGGGCTTTGATGAGGTATTTTTAGGGAGTAATACCGTAAGAATCATAAAGGCGGTAAGAGGGTGTCCAATCCTGGCTGTTCCGGAGGATTTTGAATATGTAAAACCTCTGGAAATAGGATTTCCAACAAATTTTAAAAGAAATTTTAACATTGAAGTAATTGAACCTCTGCTTGAGATGACCGCTAAATTTGGTGCTACTATTAATATTATGCACATTAACGAGGAAGAAAAGCTGAGTAAGTATCAGGAATCAAATAAAGATATTTTATTGGAATATGTTTCGTCAGTCTCAAACTGTTTACATAGGATGCCTTATTTTGCCAGCAAATCAGATGTAATAGAATTCTTCATAAAAGAGTATGGAATACAAATGCTTGCACTGGTACATTACCGACATGGGTTCCTGGAAGAATTGGTAAGAGAACCTGTTGTAAAACGAATTGCGTTCCATACACCAATACCTCTTCTGGTGTTACCTGACTAGTAGTAGTATTAGTAAAATATTATTATTTGAAACGAAGTAGTTTATTCCCTAATAGGGTAATCCTCATAGAAGTCTTCAAATGTTTTTGAAGTTTTATAATTGTCCGTTAGTACTTTATAGACCATATAGACTATCATTATCTGGCCGAGAACCGTGAGATAAAAGACCCAGCTAAAGGCAAAGTTCATGGTAGCCATTATAGTTACCATTATTAACAATATTGTAGTTGCCCCAACCCAGAACATAGCAGAAGTTTTCATTTTTTGTTTAAAGTTATCCAAATTCAAAAAAGACTGGTGTTAACACAATGATAAATCTGTAGAAAATTAATAGTTCCAGAACATTTCTTCAGCCGGTATATTTTTTTGCCTCCCTAATGTCAGTGGATTAAAATTTAATTCGTTAAACAAATACCAAATACTAGATGATATTGCCGGTGTGCTCGCAGCATCTTCCCACAATAATGAAGAACCATAACTGGTGCCAACATTGGTTGCATAAGGAATTCCCATTGAACTTTCCCAGGCAGAGTTCTTCATTTGTGCTTTTTTCAATTGCTGAAGAGCATAATTAGACTCATTGGTCATATTAGCTTCTTTATAAGCCAGTGCCATTTGTGCCGTACCTTCCAGCCAAATAACATCTTTATCTTCATCAAAACAGTAGCCGGATATTTCTTCTCCGTTAAAACTGGCTATTTGCGTGTTTTTATAGCGTTCAGCCTTAATGAGTACTTCTTCGGGGAAATTCTTAAAAATTAAATAACCAAGGGAATGCAGGTCCATAGCGTAGTAATGGGCCTCATTTTCAGGCCAGGCCACCAGAAGGCGATCATTTAAATTCCATCGTTCTTGCTTAAGATAGTTTAATATTCCCCTGTGAAAATCATCATAACCACTAACAGCGTTGAATGCCATAATAATTCCTTCGGTAACTTTATGTATTTGTGTTCCATCTTCATTGAAACCTCCCCATAAGCCTCCATCTTCATCCTGTAAACCCCTGATCCAATTCTCCAATTCTAAGGCTAAAATATCATACTGGTTATTTCCGGTTATTTCTTTGTAATTATTAAGCGCTATTAGCAACCAGGCATTATCTCCCATCCATGTGCGAACCCCATTAGTACCGTCACTTTTTCTTAACTGGTAGAATCCACCATTATTCTGTGCAAATTCGGAATTTATTCGCTCATTAAAATAATCAAAGACTCCTTCCGCTTGTTCAATTTCTCCTTCTGCCAAAAAGGCCAGAGCGGCCAGAGCATTGTCATATAGGGAGACATTGTCTGTATTTTCAGAACTTGTGAGTAGCCCATTGGGAAGCTGCATATTATTGATCCAATTTGATATTTGGAGAACTTCACTTTCCAGATTATCTTCTGTTTTGTTTTGAGGTAAATCGGGAAGGCCGTTTTCAATATAAAGTAAATCGTCATATTCTTCAGTTGTATCGAGCGTACAGGAAACAACCAAAAAACCTAAGAGTGTAAAAATAAGTGACTTTTTAAGCATGGTATAGGTGGTTTTAGAGACTTGGAGAATCCATTATAAAATTACTAATGAACGACGGGCATTTGTGGGATTTACGACCAATGAAAGGTATGTCCGATTAAAACACTTACAATTAGCACATTATCCCGGAAATGAGTTTTTAACTGAAACCTGGTCTTATCAACTCAGTTAAAAAACATCGATGAACGGTAAGGGATGCGTTATTTTTACTACTAATAAACATATGAATCTTCCCGAGAATACAAATAAAAGAGTAGTAATTATCGGAGCTGGTTTTGCAGGAATTTCACTGGCTAAAAAACTTAGGAAACTTCCGATTCAGGTTGTTGTCATAGACAAACACAACTACCATACATTTCAACCACTTTTGTACCAGGTTTCCACCGGCGGTTTAGAACCAGATTCTATAGCCTATCCCATTAGAAAGATTTTAAAAAGGCTGCGGAATTTTTATTTCAGGCTTGCTACGGTAAAAAAGATAGTACCCGAAATTAAAGAAGTACATACGGATATTGGTACTATCTCTTATGATTATTTGGTTATTGCCACAGGCACACGAACCAATTATTTTGGAAATTCGGAGATTGAGGAAAATGCAATGTCCATGAAAAGTGTACCGCAGGCACTAGATATTCGAAGTCTTATACTTCAGAATTTCGAATTGGCAGATAATTGTAATGATGTTGAAGAGCGTAAGGCGCTACTTAATTTTAGTATTATTGGTGCCGGTCCTACCGGGGTTGAACTAGCCGGAGCGCTCGCCGAATTGAAAAAACATGTATTTCCAAAAGACTACAGACATCTTAATATTGATGAAATGGAAATTCATTTGTTTGAAGGTGCAGATGCAGTTTTACCGCCTATGAGTTCCAGAGCTTCAACCAAGGCGAAGAAGTTTTTGGAAGATTTTGGAGTACATCTACATTTGAATACTATTGTTGAAGGATACAATGGCGACCTCGTAAAAATGAGTAATGGAGAAGAGATCAGAACCAGGAATTTTATCTGGACTGCCGGGGTTACCGGGGCTGCCATAGACGGCTTAGATCCCAGTACTTTGATAAAAAACCTAAATCGGTATAAAGTAGACAGGTATAATCAAATTTCGGGACACCAAAATATTTTTGCCATTGGAGATATAGCTTACATGGAAACTGAAGCTTACCCAAAAAGACACCCTCAAATGGCTCAGCCTGCAATTCAACAGGGGGAACTCCTGGCTGAGAATATAGAAGACTTGTTAAAAGGCAGGCCCATGAAGCCTTTTGTGTATAAGAATAAGGGTAATATGGCAACCATAGGACGCAATAAGGCCGTAGTAGATCTTCCGCGGATCGAATTCGGGGGCTTCTTTGCATGGTTTATATGGATGTTTGTTCATCTGATGTCATTAGTTGGATTTAGAAACAGAATCATTGTTTTTTTTAATTGGGTATATAATTACATCAACTATGATAAGGCTGCCCGATTAATAGTCAGACCCTTCAAGACCAAAATATAAAAGGAAGGAATTATAACAACTATTATAGAATCCTTTTATATCTTTGCCAGGTTGTGTTGTACATCATTAATAATGGTGTATGTGTATAGATGCCGAGATTTAATCGGTACATACCAATGAAAGGCTTTCCTATTTGGGAGGCTTTTTTTGTTTAGAACTTACCTTGGTTAATACAATACAATATTTGCCCGAACTTTATGAGGCTTTATTTTACAAAACCTTCAATTTGTCGTAATTTTAGTGATGACTTTTAAACAGATTTGCTCATGCCATTATATCATAAACTTGGAAATTTACCACATAAAAGACACACGGTTTTTAAGAAAAAAGACGGGGGTTTACATTATGAGCAACTATTTGGTACCATAGGATTTGACGGGATGTCTTCCCTCATGTATCATTTGTACCGTCCAACTATGGTCAAAGAGGTTGGTGAAGCTGAGGACCTGTCCCCCAAGGCGGCAGTTAAGTATAATATAAAATCCAGATTGTTAAAAGGATTTCAGGTGTCACCGGAGGATGATTATCTTGATAGTCGCAAAGTTGTGTTATTCAATGGCGATGTTCATCTTGCGCTTTCAGCTCCTAAAAAATCAATGACGGATTACTTCTATAAAAATGCGGATGCCGATGAATTACTGTTTGTTCACAAGGGTAAAGGAGTCCTGAAAACTATGCTGGGTGAAATCCCTTTTGGATATGGGGATTATATTCTGATACCGCGGGGCATGATTTATCAAATTGTTTTTGAAGATGAGGATAACAGGCTCTTTATAACCGAATCTTATCATCCGATTTATACGCCAAAACGATACAGGAATTGGTTTGGACAACATTTGGAACATTCACCATTTTGCGAGCGCGATTTTAGACTACCCGAGAATTTGCAAACTCATGATGAACTGGGAGATTTCCTGATAATGGTAAAGAAACAGGGCCAGTTACATCATATGATATATGCATCACATCCTTTTGATGTAGTAGGCTGGGACGGGTATAACTACCCTTACGCTTTTTCAATCCATGATTTTGAACCAATTACAGGTAGGGTGCATCAGCCGCCACCCGTTCATCAGACATTCGAAACCAGTACTTTTGTAGTTTGTTCTTTCTGCCCCAGACTTTATGATTACCATCCACAGGCCATACCGGCACCCTATAATCATTCGAACATAGATTCGGATGAAGTGCTCTATTATGTGGAAGGCGATTTTATGAGTCGCAAAAATATTGATAAAGGTTATATCTCTTTACACCCAGCAGGGATACCTCACGGGCCTCATCCGGGCACTTACGAAGCAAGCATAGGTAAGAGTGGTACGGAGGAATATGCTGTAATGGTAGATACATTTAAACCATTGCAATTAACTGAAGAGGCTTTGAAAATCGATGATGGAACGTATTACCAATCCTGGCTAGAGTAGGGCAACTTTGTGCATAATAAAGTGAAGCAGGCTTGCAGCCAGTTTGGCAGTTTGGTCATCCCGGTCATAGGATGGGTTAAGTTCGGCCACATCAGCGCTTACCAGTTTATTTGTTGAGATGATAGTGTGAATGGCAACCAGGGCGATATCTACAGAGAAGCCCATGGGCGAGGCAGCACTTACACCTGGTGCAAAAGCAGAAGAAAAACCATCTAGATCAATAGTAAGATATATAAAATCAACATCCTTACAGAACTCATTTATTTTGTTAATTACGTAAGAAGTATTCTCTTTATGAAAGAGTTCTGCCTCTATATATTTAACGTCCCATTCGCGAGCACGCTGGAATAATATACTGTCATTGGCATCATTTCTTATCCCCAGGCACAAGTAAGAAAAATCCAGATTTGCATCCTTGCAATCATTAGCAATTTGATAAAATGGTGTCCCGGAATTATTACTGTTTTCATTAGAACGAAGATCAAAATGAGCATCAAGATTTATTATCCCAATTTTTTGACCACGCTCAATATACTTTTTAATTCCATTAAAATGTCCATAGGCTATATCATGACCACCGCCTAACAATAAGGGCATCCCTTTATTATTCAATATCTGAGTTACTTTTTCCGCTAATACGCTTTGGGCTTTCTCCATATCATCTCCCAGGCAAACAACGTTCCCCGCATCATAAACGGCCGTACTTTCATTTAAATGATGTGGTAGTTTTGCCAACTGACTGCGGGCAGCCTGAGGTCCTTCTTTTGAGCCTGGCCTTCCCCCGTTTCTCTTTACCCCCTCATCGCATTCATATCCAAGAAATACGAAAGAATTAGATGCTGTGATTGGTATATTTTGTATTTCCAGGTCTATTTGTTCTACCTTCTGATAAACATAAAGATCCTTACTGGCCTCACGTCCTGTCCAAATATGTTCGTCTGTTGGTTTGTACAAAATCATTGGTTTATTCAAATAATCCATCTAATAATTCATCAGCTACTAAGTTGGGCAATGTTACTTTTAAATTTGGGCTTCGATTCATTTCCCTCTTAATTGCAAAAAGAGCCTCTTTGTTTCTGGCCCAGCTTCTTCGTGATATTCCATTATTTACATCATAAAACAGCATATTTTTTATTCGTTTATCAGCCTCTTCCGAACCATCAAGTACCATCCCGAAACCACCATTGATTACTTCGCCCCATCCAACGCCTCCGCCATTGTGAATAGAAACCCAGCTTGCACCTCTAAAACTGTCTCCTATTACATTGTGGATAGCCATGTCTGCTGTAAATTGGCTTCCATCATAAATATTACTGGTTTCCCTGAATGGCGAATCTGTACCACTTACGTCATGATGATCCCTCCCAAGGACAACGGGAGCTGAAATTTCACCTGATTTAATGGCTGAATTAAAAGCCTGAGCAATTTTAATCCTTCCTTCCGCATCTGCATATAAAATCCGGGCCTGAGAACC
>NZ_CAMYIP010000186.1 GCF_947258525.1 uncultured Eudoraea sp. | reverse complement strand
TCGTCATCCATCATTAAAAGATAGAGCGAAGCGATTCCATCTTACTTTCCGCGGATCTGAGAGGCGAGTTTTTCCGAATTTAATAATCGATAACCTTCTAAAATTTATGAAGATATTAAAAACAAATTTTTATCTGAATTTCACTATTTTGCAACTGTTTTTGAAATTTCATTACAATTTATCAAATCTATCAATCGAAGGGTTGTAAAATACCGCTTATCGTTTACCGATTCTCATCATGAGTATTAATAGAAAATAATCCCATTGGGTATACTCAATAAGTAGTAACATCGTAGCCAATGCTCAAATAGTTTGATCGATTCCCGCAGGACTATCAGAGATAGCAACAAAGTCAAGCTGATCATAAAAAGTTAGAGTAGTCAAGATCAAATTTTATCTTTATATAGTAAAATAATCTAAATTGTTGAAATCTGAATAGAGATAGAAAAAAGGAGAAAATATCTGAAAATAGCCATAATACATAGATTATAAGGTAAAATCTCAAGAAATTACAATCATAACACATGAAACCATGCTGGACAGAATAATTAGTCCGTGATATGCATAAAATTTCATTGTCCATTTTTTGTAAAAAACTTCATGTAATTAAGATTAAAATCTATGGTTATGGATCAGAATCAATCGGCAAAAAGCAGAACACTTAAACGATTACAGGTCGGCGGTTTGCCCCTAATTCATGCTATTGCCCAGCGCATGAGATTAAAGGATATTTTATACAAATACATTCCCGCTCACGGAAATGAAGATATTCCAGCCGTTGAGACACTGATGTTGCTGGTCTATAACCTGATTGTGGGCAAAGACCCGCTTTATGAATTGCAGCAATGGGTTGAATCTCTTGATTTCAGGTGCATCAACAATGAAGACTATGAAAATGTTGAATTTAACGATGATCGATTTGGTAGAGTACTCAATAAACTCTACCTGGTTGATCGAGCCTCATTAATGACCGAACTGGTTGTGTTCTTTGTTAAAGAATTTGACATCGCTGTTGAGCAGTTAAGCAATGATTCAACCTCAATAAAGGCATTTGGCAGGTATCCGGGAAAGACTAAAACCGGCTTAGAACTTAAAAAGGGAAAAAGCAAAGATCACCGTCCTGATCTTAAGCAATTGGTTTTTAGTCTCAGTATTGCAGCCGATGGTGCTGTACCGATACATTATAAGTGCTACCCGGGAAATGTTACCGATGATACGACACACATTGAGACCTGGAATAGCCTGCTAAAGATCACTGGTTACCCTGATTTTCTTTATGTGGCGGATTCCAAGCTTTGTACCGATGAACAGCTAAGTTTCATTGTGGATAACGGTGGACGGGTGGTTACCGTTATTCCGGAAACCTGGAATGAAGTTGAATCGTTTAAAGAAAAACTTAGAAAAACCAAAAAGGCAAAAGAGATCATCTGGCGAAGACGAAAACCTGGCAGCCACGACAAAAAGGAATATTTTTCGGTTTTTAAAGGAGACTATTTTACAACCAAGCGAGGCTATAAGATCCATTGGATATATTCTAGTGAGAAGCGTAAACGGGATCGCGACAACCGAGACAAGCCTGAAAAAAGTAGAGCAGTGTTTAGCGCTGCTCAATGGAAAAATAAATAAGCGAGGTCTGAAAACAAGAAAAGCGATTGAAGAAGCTGCACAACAAATTATCGAAGAACATAAATTAGAAAATTTTTTCCATATTTCAATCGGCACAATAACAGAAAAATATCAAGTTCAGATAGGCACAGGAAGACCGGGGAAAAACACTAAATATAGGACAGGCGTGAACACACTTTATACGCTTTCCTGGACACAAAAAAAGCAGGTGCTAAAGCAAGAAGCACAAACTGATGGGGTTTTTCCTTTGCTATGTACGGATAAACAACTGACGGCAAAAGAGGTGTTAAAAGCCTACAAATATCAACCAAGGCTCGAAAAACGATTTGCTCAATTTAAAAGTATTCATCATGCCGCTCCCTTATTGTTCAAAAAAATAGAGCGAATAGAAGCTAATATGTTCGGATTTTTTATCGCGCTGGTTGTCCAAGCTTTGATAGAACGTGAAGTGCGAAACAAAATGAAAGAGCAAAAAATTGAAAAAATTAGAGTCTATCCGGAACGACGCGAAGCAAGTCATCCTACTACTAGTAAAATTTTAGATCGTTTTGATAATATTTGTACTTACAAAATATCGGAAAACTCAGGAGTTGTCGAAACGTTTAAGGATAGTTTAAATGAAGATCAAAAATTAATATTAACTCTGCTAAATATTTAAGAGGATGAATATTGGAAGTCGGCTTCGTAGTCAATTTAAACTCGAAAAAAATGACATTTGCTATCCGCGGAAAGTAAGATGTATATTGTATTAAAATTTTCCTTTTCACTATTATAAATTCCTATTTCACTATCAAGAAGGCCCT
>NZ_CAMYIP010000185.1 GCF_947258525.1 uncultured Eudoraea sp. | reverse complement strand
CGCAACTGCCATTACGGAAGGTGCCTCTGCTGATTTTTCTTATCAGGGTGGTGTTGCCGTATTTACAATGGTAGAAGGAGGACTAATGGCTGAAGCCTCATTAGGCGGCCAAAAATTTACTTTCGACCCTATTCAATAATAAATAAAACCACAAAGAAAATTTAAGCCCGGAGTTCCGGGCTTTTTCTATTCAATTTAGTTTATTATTGAAGTGAAACTATTGAATAACCGTAAAAGAAAATAAATAATGTAGAGCTACATTAAAGGGCTACCTAATCTTGCTAATTTTTCTTTTACACGATCAATTTTAGGTCTTGCTGAATGTTCTTCAGGGGTTAGTTGCAGACTTTTTTTCAGAAATATGTTGAATTGTCTTTTCATGTTCATGGTTACTTCCTTATTGTAAATCAAAGCGTTCACTTCAAAATTTTGTTCAAAACTGCGAATATCCAAATTAGCCGTTCCAATAGAACAGACGGCATCATCTGACAGAACGACCTTAGAATGGATAAAGCCTTCCTGAAACAAATAAATCTTTACACCTGCACTAAGAAATCTACTGAAAAAGGACTGTACGGTCCAATGAATCATGGCAGATTCAGAACTTTTGGGTACTATTATTCTCACATCTATACCACTTAAAGCTGCTGTTTTAAGAGCCAGAGAAAGGGTGGAATCGGGTATGATATAAGGATTGACAATATAAACATACTCCTTTGCCTGATATAAAATATATAGGTATTGTTGCAAGATATTAGGATAATCTGCATCGGGACCACTCGATACAATTTGTACTGGTGTATCTCCAATTTTATCCATAAAATTAAACATCCCTGGTTTAATTAAATTTTCTCTGGTGACAAATAGCCAATCCGCAAGAAATACGAAATGCAGAAAATTCACACTCATGCCATGTATTTTTAAATGCGTATCTGTCCAATGACCCAGCAAGTCATCATCTTTGATATATTTGTCATCTACATTAATTCCCCCTGTAAAACCAACTATCCCGTCTACTATTAATATTTTACGGTGATTTCGATAGTTTAATCTTGCCAACCTGCCAAACCGTACGGGCATAAAAGAAAATATTTGCACTCCAACTTCCTCGTATTTATCTATCATCTTATTAGATAAATCCCAACTGCCCAAAGCATCATAAATTAACCTTACCTCGACCCCTTGTTTAATTTTCTTTTCGAAGAGTCTTAAGAATCGATCTGCCAATTCCCCATCTATGAAAATATAATACTGAAGGTGAATATATTTTTCTGCCTTTTCACAAGCTTCAAAGATGGAATCGAATGTTTCAGATCCATCATTTAAGATCTGTACCTTATTATTAAAAGTAATGATAGAGCTATTTACTCTGGTGAGTAAACGTATAAGGTGTAAATAAGTAGAGGTAACGTCATGTCTTTTTAGAATATTTTGTTCAGCTTCCTGGGAGTACTTTTTTATAAAATGCTCAAATTGTGTATAATCAATTTTCGTCTTTAGATCAAACATCTTTTGTCTTCGAAGATTAACCCCAAAAGCCAGATATAAAATTGCGCCAATAAATGGCATAAAAACAATTATAAATATCCAGGTCCAAATACGCTCGGGCTTACTGCCATCCTTTATTAATAAATACAGACATGATAAGGCCAATGCAAATTCGAGCAGTGTAATAATGAGTACCCATGTCATATTAAACCAGTGATGTTTAACTCAATATTCAATATATCTCTATACGGTTAATGATTATTCATTTGGAATGGATAGATAGTTTTCCAATCGTTTTTCATATCAATAATCATCCATCCTTTTTCTTTGGCCTCATCCAGACCCTTATCCAATCTTCCTATATGTGAATCCCTGTCATAAGCCCACTCCCTTTCATTATCAGTATGATGCAAATAAAGCATAAAACTTGGATATTCATTTGAGTCAGCGTACTGAAGCATCTGAAGGTCACCGTCTGAATTTCCCGATGCGAATATGGGTTTTTTTCCAATATGCTTATGGATACCAACGGGTTTCCCGGCGTTATCATCAACAAAATCAATTTCAGGGAGCCGCCTGATAACCGCTTCACCATCATTGTATTCAAAACTTGTTTTTATGCTACTTCCCACAATCTGATAAGAAGGAATATTGTAAGCCTCTGTGGCCCATGTTCTCATAAAATCTATTCCTCCTCCTGAAACAATAAATGTTTGAAAGTCGTTTGCTCTGAGATAATCTAAAAGTTCCAACATGGGCTGATAGATCAATTTATTATAGGGCTGATTAAACCTGGGGTGTTTAGCAGTCGACAACCAATTAGAAACTATGGTGTCGAATTCTTCGTTAGTCATACCCGCATGGCTTGCCATAATGAGTTCCATCAATCCATGCATCCCTGTTTTCAGAACTTCATCCATATCATCTTCTAAAACTCCTTTAAACGGTTGCTTGGTAATCCACTCCGGGTGTTGATCTGCCATTACCTTAATACGATCTATAGCAAAGGCCAATTGAAAGTAGAGCGGTCTTTCTGACCAAAGGTTTCCATCATTGTCAAAGGTGGCAATCCTGTCTTTTACCGGAACAAAGCCAGGTGATCCCTCTTTGGTTACGGTCTCCACAAAATCCATAATGGCTCCTTTGGCAGGCCCTTCATTCCATGAGGGTAAAGGGTCTGACTGAATTTGTTTTTGATGCGTGCTTTGGTCATTGGAGACAGGGCTTGCCTGCTTGCACGCAAAATTGATAATTAAAACAATCGATAAAAATAAGTTTTGAATAAGATGCTTCATGGACAATAAATTTGATGTTCATATAAAATTGTAATAATAGCTCTTTTATACCATTTTATCTGCTACCCAATTAAACCTTTGGAGACCAATATAATTCTGTTCAATAACCATCTTCATAAATATTGGACATCGATCACTTCTGACCTAAGCATAGAAGGTCTAGGAATAAAAAGACATTTCATAAACAGTTTTCTATCAATTGGGCTGGTTTGTTTTTGGGTTTAGACATGGTATGGGGGTATCTGCTATCGCTATGAAATTAATAATTTTATTGATACCCGGAGTGGTAATATTACTTGAATGTTGGCAAAATTACCATCATTTCCAATTTAAATAATCTCCGCTGGTTGTTTAATAATTGCCGCGAAGTTAACGCTTCAAATCACCAAGCATAAGTGAATGGTTTATTTAAAACTTTTGATGGTTGCATAATATATTTCATCTACGCTTTATGAATTTCCCTGGGAGCCTCTAATCTGGTTATTACTTTGAAATATAGTTTCCGACTTAAAGTCATCGGGGATGTATTGGTTAGTCATACTTCTTTACTAATCCAGTATTGATACAATTGGTACACAACCGACAATATCACCGGTCCTACAAATAGCCCGATAATACCATGTAGCAACAAACCTCCAATGGTCCCGATAAGAATCACTATCATTGGTGTCTTTAAGCCTTTTCCCAGGAGGATTGGTTTCAATACATTGTCTGACAAGCCTACAAGGAGGCAGTATATCGTGAAAATAATGGCATAGGTTGGCTCTGCAATAGAAAATGCAAACAGAATCGGAACAACCATTACAAGGGTTACCGGGATTTGAACAATAGCAGCTATCAGGACCAATAAAGTAAATATTCCTGCCCCGGCTATTCCAATAGCCTTAAACCCTATAAATGCCAGTACAGACTGGATAACGGCAACTAAAAGGATTCCTTTAATAACATTTCTAATAGTATCGCGGGAAATTAAAATCACTTCTTCTCCTTCTTGTCCTATTAACTTCATGAATAGTCTCAGGGATGCCCTATATGCATTTTCCGCATTGAACATTAAAACCAACGAAATAAAAAATGATATAATAAAAGTAATCATGGTACCCAAAAACCCTTTTACGGAGCTTAAGAAATCCTTTCCAAATTCCAATATGGTATCCTTATGAACAACCGCATATTGCTCTATGTTATCTGAGAGTGCATACCACTCATCATAAAGTCTCTCACCTACTAAAGGCCAGGACTTAATTTTTAAATCAGGCGATGGTATTTGAAATCCTTCACTTTTTATCTGATCTACAATAGTTGCAATAGATTCGAAAATACTGGCAAGTACAAAGTAAGCCGGAACGGCTAATAAAAGCAATGAGATAAATGTAAAGATGAATGTTGCAAACTTTTTTCGATGATCACCTACCTTTGCAACAAACCATTTATATAAAGGATATAAAGCAACGGCCAAAAGAATGGACCAAATGGCAATAATTACAAAAGGCCTGATAATTAAAAAACACCAGACCAATATTAAAAGTAAAACTACTATTCTAAGTACCGAAGTCATATTGTCTTTTGTATTCATAGGTCAGATATTAAACTTGTATTGGCTAAATATATATGATCAATTTAAGAATTCTAAGCTATACTTTAAGATATGACGTCACAAAAATAATTTAGTTCTTAAATTAAAGAATGAGGCATAGCCATACTACAAATACGAATATCTACGGTTTCAAATTAAATAAGCAATGAGTTTTATTATCTAAAAATAAAACTCATTATAGGTGTAAGGAGATTAAAAGATGGCCTTACTGCTACTCAAAGCTTTTGACCATAGTTTCTACATACTTTTGAGCGGTTTTATATGCCTCCTTGGGGTCATCTAATTCGGAAGTTACTACAGCCACTAATTGATTTTCCTCTGGCTCATCAAGGTTATAAAATACGGTCTCCAAAATATACGTTGTAGAAGTGCTCGTCGATGTAGAAGTTGGAATATAACCCCCAAACGAATTATAGTAAGGACCATATGCATAAGGGGTTCTGTAGTAATTATAAAATCCACCGTAATAACCAGGATAGCCATAGCCGGCCGAAACTCCTACACCTATCCCTGTACTGGATGTTGTAGTAGTGCTCTCCTTATCCTTTACAGCCACAATCACAATTCCGTTATATCCTTCGCTATTTAATATACTTTCTATAAAAGCGACCCGTTCTTCAGTTATTTCTTTTTGAGTGTAAATTTTCGGAAATTTTTTAAAGCTCTCAGTAGCCTTATAGTTTTTAGCCCTCAATTCATTGGCTAACGCTTCTTCAAAAGCTATTCTGGCTGTGTTGTCTGCCGTTCTGGCCAAAACCAGAATTTTCTTTTCCTTGAATTTCGCAACAGTTTCGTCTTCCCCGGTCCAGGAGTCTGTAACTTTTACGCTACCACAGTTTATAAAGACAAAGGCGAAAGCAAATAACACAAGGATTGCAAGATTTTTTTTCATAAGTATCGGAGTAAATTTTACATTGATTATTTAAGGCGCCGAAGCTAATAAAAATATAGCACTTAATGGTATGTAAATAATATAATATTGAAATCAGTATTCAACTATAATCCCAAAATAAATCCAAAATAGAATCGCAGCCCATCATCCGAACCAAATAGCCCGATGTTGGCAGTGACCAAATCTGTACCGTTAATAAAAAATCCGCCTCCATAGGAAGTATTCCAGATATCTCTATTAAAGGAAGGATCTACTACCAGGCTATCATCTACCCAGATTCTGCCTACATCAAATCCTCCAAAAATGCCTACTTCAACCGGTACCAGTCCTGTTTTATATCTTTTAAAATTAAAGCGCAGATCTGAAGTCTGATAAAAGGAGGATTTCCCTGTAAAACGCTCGTTTCTATAGCCCCGTAAGCCGTCGTTACCGCCAATACTTGCGGCCTGGTAAAACTCAAAATCATCTCCAAAAATAATATGGGCCTTAGACCTGGTAGCTAAAACCAATTGACCATTTGGTGAGATTTTATAAGCAAAACCAAGTGTCGGAATGAAATATCCAAAAGTGTTTGAATTGTCAAGGTTTGAGGTAATTCCGGTTCTAAATTCTGCTTCCATACCCAGGGTTGGAAATGCAGGATTATCACTATTAGTATAACTATAAACGGCTTCGGCTCCCAAAAAGTTATTTCTCTCTTCCTGAGGGATAAAGTCGGAAAATAAATTTATATATCTTCCCTGAGTCTCTTCCAGTTCATAGGTTTTGTAATTAACCCCTATTCTGAATTCCCCATTGTTTTCACCATGCCATGCCAATCCTACAAAACCACCTAATGTACCCAGTTTGACACGATTGTAATTCAGATTAAAATTATCCTCATCTTCAACGTTCGGATTTGGTGTAGAATTCCCAAAACCAAAAAAGTTTATGCTGTAATTCGGGCTGGTTAGCACACCATTGATGGCCAGATTCCAATTACCCACCACATGAGCGAATTCCCCCTGATATCTTACATCAAATCCACCGGTAGATGTATATATGGCGGCCGCTATCCTATTTGTAGAGGTAAAAGGGTTTCGCTCAAAGCCATATCTCGTATGTCCGGCTATAATGCCCAGCTTTAGTCCATCATCCGGGTTTATTCCAATTAATGGGAGTACTGCGTTTACATTATATTTCGGTTTCCTGTAGTTATAATTATTATTTTCATAATCATCCCTGATATGCTTTTTGCCCTTTTTGGTTACCAGCGTATTGGGTTTACTTTTAAAATCATATATATGGGCCTTTTTGCCATTTAAGACCTCATAAATATCATTATTAGAACCACCAATCATGCGCAATTTTATGGGATGATCTCCTTCCCCGGCAACATGAAAATAATCATCATCGTCCAAGCCATATATCCAAATTTCCTTGGTGCTTTCGGCGTCGTATATTTTTTCATGAAACACGGCATCCTTTTCACCTTTCTTAATTCTATAGCCTGTAACTTTGGTCTGGCCATTGGGCATTCTTTCAATCTCAAACCAATCATCCTTATCCGTACCTCGTATAACGGCATATTTATTTACGACCTTAAAATAAGCCTCCGAAATTTTTCGCAAATTCGCACGCCTGCCTTTTAACTTACGCTTAATATCCTCCATATTCTCATCCTTCACTTCGTCAGGCAACTTTTCAAATGCGGCATCTATAATTTCATCAGTAATATGAGACGCCACATAAGCCGCCTGTTCATCCCAAACTGCTTTGTCTGATTCCTGAATCACAGCAACATCCAGGACATATGGATTTAAATTGCTCCATTGAACATCTTTGATATCTTCTTCATATGAATTTAAAACGCGTGTAGGCGCGGCCAGCTTAGTAGCCAATCCCAGGGCAAAACCATCATTCATAATTGAAAAAGCCTGGTCCCTGTCTCTCGGAACAGGTTTATATATAGTTAACCCATCTTCCTTAAAAATAGCCCAGCGCCATTGGTCCTGATGGCGATCCCAATCTCCCAGTAACATATCAAACAGCCGGGCCCGAACATAGGTGGTTTCATCTATTTTGTGATCTTCATTCTTTTTTAACTTTTCCAACATGTCCAGCGTACTAATCATTTCATTGGCATATCCAAAACTGGCTTTGTCTCCATGTCCATCATCTGTTCGTTCCTCAATGGCATAGAGTGCATCCCCAAATTCATCATTGAAACGGCCAATAGCATTCTGCTTTGGTACATAATACAATTTAGGATTGGTATGGAATATCCCAACGGCATCGGCCAGGTCTCCTATGATAAATTGAGTATAGGGGTGATCTCCTGTAAATACGTCCAAAACAAGTTCCTCCGTTTTTGTACCTGCAAACTCATCTTTTACATATTGGTTCTTAAAGCCAACAGATTGAATATATAGCAACGCATCTTTTCTCATTGCCCTCATAATATACTCCTGCCCTTGTTTGTTTATTAAACGTAAAGAACTGGACTGATGCCCACCTCCTTTGCGCACCGGACTAAGACCACCAAAGAGCGTATCCAGATTCACGGTGGGTACAGTGAGTTCAGTGCTATATAATTTGCGATAACGTTCTCCCCAAAGCCATTTAAAAGTCTTGCCCTTATCCGTTTCTTCTCTGGTGTATATTGAAGCTGTTTTTTCTTGTGGAAAGTTATCGGGATAATCCGTTATTATTGGACGATCTTCTTGTAACACCTCAGTTTCAAATACAACTTTGTTCTCTTTTGTTGAGAAGAAGCTTACATGAGAAGAACCATCTTTAAAAACATCCAATCTGGCATATCCCGGAGATCCATAGGAAAATTGGCCGCCACCAACATTTCGCGTTGGTGTGGTTTTAGAACCCGCCCCACTGACTATTTGAGGCAAATTGGATTCAACCAAGTACTGAAGGCTGTGCTCATGTCCGGATACAAAAATTATTTTATCATTATCCTGAGATAAGGTAATTATTCGATCCCGGAATTCATCATATCTTTTGTATTGTATATCGGCAGGAGAAACCCCTCCCGCTCTGCGGAGAACATTTTTTAAAGTCCCCAAAACTGGGATCGGGGTCATATGCTGTCCTACTGAAAATTGGCCGCCATGGGGGCCATTGGTAAACAATGGGTGATGTAAAGCGATCAATGTAGTCTTGCCTCTAGCTTTTTTAATAAGACTCTCATATTCAAGAAAAAAACGGTTACGGGTTCTAATTTCACAATCATCATTTAATGTTGGAAACTTATCCCATTTGGTAAGGTACCATTCCGTATCCACTACAATTAGCTCCACCTCATCATTGATTTCAACTTTGCGGATTGGGCAGCCATCCTCGGGAAGAAAGGTATTTTTCCCAAGTTTGTCCTCAATGTATTCTTCCTGTCTTTTAAGACCTTTAGGTCCTCCACTATACCAATCGTGGTTTCCCGGAATAAAAATTGTCGTCCCTGCGAAATCCTTTACAACCTCGGTTTGAACATTCAACTGATGTTCTGCAAATTCCCTGCCTTTAGCTCCTTTTTCCGGCAAGCCTTTTGGATAAATATTGTCTCCTAAAAACAAGGCTGTACTATTTTTTGAGGCGCCTTTTAGTGCTTTTTCAAAAGACTGGAGTGCCTCAGATTTTGATCCTATGGGCGAATACCCGGCATCTCCAATTAAATAAAAAGAGTGTAAAATTTCACTATCTGGTTGTTTTGAAATTAAGTTCTCGCCTTTGTATTGAGCCTTGTATGTTGCACAGGAGTATAAAACTAAAAGACCAACAACTGCAGCTAATGCCTTATGTATTCGTTTCATTATTATTGAATGTTGCTTTTAAACTAGGATGATTCAATGCAAGCACAAATTATCAGCCAAAATACAAAGTTAAAACTCAAAACTCCTATGCTTCTTTTTTTAATGATTTCTTGTTAAAAAGAGCCAGCACTACTTTAAAGATAGTTAAACTGTAAGAATTATATTTAGCTTGTGGCATAGATGCTGATAGTGTAATTATTAAAAGAATTGTCTGGAAAATACCATTTATATTGATTTCAAGGTTGACCCATTCAAACTTGGAACAAGTTATATACATTTGTGCAAACCACAGAATTTGTAAATTTTGTTTTATAAATTTGATATATGTCTGAAATTCTTTTAAAAACCGAAGCCTTTGTCGTTGATTTACTATCCACGAAATTAGACCCTAAATATCTTTACCATAATCTAAGACACACCCAAAGAGTCGTAAAAAGTACTTTGGAATTACTTGAAGCACATAAACTGGCGGATAAGCAAAAGGAAGTCTTGTTATTGGCGGCCTGGTTACATGATACAGGATACACAAAGGGACATGAGGAGCACGAAAGGAATAGCTGTAAAATAGCAAAAGAATTTCTGGAAAAGGAAGGATACAATAAAGAGGGTATCAATCAGGTTCAGGATTGTATTATGGCCACACAAATGATCTATGAACCAAAAAACCTGAGAGAACAAATAATCCGGGATGCCGATGCCTCTCATTTTGCACAAAAAAGCTATCTGGAAACTTGTGAACTGCTGCGGGAAGAACTTTCACTCCTGGACATAGCCAATTATTCCTATAAAGAATGGATGGAGCAGAACATTAAAATGTTCAGAATAAACCATCATTACTATACCGATTACGCAAAAGCAAACTGGCAGGAGCGAAAAGACAAAAATCTAAGGATTCTTGTAAAAGAGGTAAAAAAGGAAAAGGAAATTGCAAAAAAAGAAAAGTTAAAGGCGCAATATAAAAGCGAAAGCCCGGATAGAGGCATTCAGACCCTATTTAGGGTAACCTTAAAAAACCACCTAACACTTAGTGAAATTGCAGACACCAAAGCAAATATTTTGTTGTCTGTTAACGCAATTATTATTTCTGTTGTATTGTCTAACCTAATACCAAAACTGGACAATCCCTCCAATGCCTATCTTATTTACCCTACCATAATTTTTTTAATATTCACAGTTACTTCAATGGTTATGGCGGTTATTGCAACTCGTCCAAATGTAGGCCGTGGCAAATTCAGCAAGGATGATGTGGCCAATAAAAAAGTGAATCTTCTATTCTTTGGAAATTTTCATAAAATGAAATTGAAAGAGTATGAGCTGGCCCTTCAGGAATTGGTTAAAGACAAAGATTATATTTATTCTTCGCTCACTAAAGACCTATATTTTCTAGGGTTGGTGCTCCACAGAAAATATAAGATATTGCGTTGGACCTATAGTATATTCGTAGTAGGTATTATTGCTACTGTAATAGCATTTGCCCTTGCGTTTAAACATTTAAGTCAGGTTTAGCTTACCGATCTTACCGGTATTCCTAGGCTTTTAATTCTTCCATGAGATCCTCATAGGTAAAGGTTTTTTCGTCTTCTGAATTCTTCTTGTAAAGAATCTCAGCTCTTATTGCCTTTAGCCCGGATACACCCTGAAGACCTTCAAGATCTACTATCTCAATATTATTGGTAAAATACCCTTTGGATTTTAAGAAGGATATGTATCTAAGGTATTCCAGTTCATCCTTCTTTTGAGAGTAAACAATGGAAAGTTTTCCTTTCTGGGTTAGCCTTTCATTTGTGCCTTTTATGTATGATTTGTCAATACGCTTTTTTATAATTTCATAACGGGCGTTATAGGTGCCATCTACATCAAATTGTTTCTCATCCATTCTGAAGCGAATTGATAAAGAGGTACTATAAACTAAAATAAGAGAAGCTACATCGAGCTGAACATCCAGCTCCGGTTTTAAGTTGTAATACTTGTTTTCCATCTCACACATCACCTGCAATTGCCATAACCGGAGATTCTTTAAGTACAATGGATCAAATTCCCTGTCTTCAGAAATAGAGCTCCCTATGTACATGTTGTGCTCAATACCATCAGTTTTGTAACGCTCATAATAGTGAGGAAACATCTGTTGTGCTGCCTCCTGATGTTTGTCTATTACGGATGCTAGTTTCTTATTAATCCGCATTACACTGTCATCATACTGTTTTCTGTGATCGTAATATGAATGAGTTTCTGAATTAATGGTTTTTTCGTACGCTTCTATCATTTCAGACAATTCCTTGTTTTGCTTTTTAAGATGTTTAAATATGGGCAACACCTCTGCATTTACAAAATCAAATATGGTCTGTTCACTGTTGGAAAATAAGGTCTCTTTTATGTCTTCAATAAAATTGTCAATTCTGTAAACCAGTTCTTCATAAACAGGTAATTTTTCATTTTTCAATGCAACATTCAACACTTCTTTAATGTTCGATAATTGAATCATCAAATCTCGTTGAATAGCCGTATTTCTTGCCTGTGAAGACTCTTTAATATCTATTTGACCGTATAACGGATAAACATCTTTAAAAACTATTTCTTGAAATGAGGGTTGTCTGCCTTCAATTCCATCAATAATAAATTGTTTGGCTTCCTCTTCAAATCTCCAGTGAACGGAAGAATGAACAGAAGTACACTCATTTTGAATAATAGCGTCTATTAAATTTTCTTCTTCAATTTTTGAACGTACTACAGCCGCAACAATATAAGGCATTACATCATCAAGCTTTGTTGCGTTAACTCCGTTTAATTGATTTTTTTTTGTGGATACCAGTTCCAGCACACCTAAAAGTTCTCCTTCATTGACTATAGGGGCAAAAATGGCGCTTTTTATTCCCTGTTCATACAATCCTTTGTATGGTTCAATTCCTTCAGATAATTTGTAATATTTATCTACATCAGATATTGCAAAATAGCCTTTCTGCTTCACTATCTTATCATAGGATCCTATGCATAGTAGATGATTACAAGCCTCATTATCTTTCTCTTTAAGGAGAAAGCTTTCTATTCCATTACCATATACACGTTCTAGCTGATCATCTTTAGTGTTATAAGTGACAAAGCCAATTTTTAAATCTTTAATCTTAAAGAAGGATCTGAAAGTCTCATGCAGATCTGTCATAAAATTTTCGCTTCCCCTTTTATCACTTGAAATAAGATTTGTTTTAATTTCAGATATGGTATGTTCAGCTGTAACATCAAACATATTTGAAATAACAAAGCCTTTTGAAATAAAGCTATTTGGAGGAATCATTTCCTTCCAGAGTTCAAGATCTTCGGGATTTTCTAAAAGCTTATCAACGTCTTCCTGGGTTAATTCTTTAGCCAATTCTGTTGGAATTATATCTATAAAGTCCGCATTGTATAGAATACGATAATGACGTATTATTCCATCAGCATCTGGGATATCATAAAAATAAGGCCTGCTAAAATCAAGGTTAAATCCATAGTGGAATTTGAGGATCACGGTACTGGCCATAATGTAGTCTATACCTTCATCCTGGTCGCGAATAAAAGGCTTGAAATCCTTTCCGGCATTGTCCAAAATCTTTTGAAATCTTTTAGATTTATTAAATACGATATCAAAATAAGGTAAAGAAGCAGCCTTAATTTCATTCTCACTCAGAACTTCAGCAAATGAATCCTGCAAAATTATCCGAATAACGTCCTTATGTTTTTCAAGAAGCTCAATATCAGAAAAACCTTCCCTGAGTTCAGGATATGGTGCCTGAGTTTCCAATACATATTTAGCCCTGGATGACAAAAGGTGATCATCGCTTTTAGCCATTGTATCGTAATGCTTTAAAAGCTTATCAAAGCTAATTAACATTTGCAGCGGCATATCTTTGTTCATAGATTCCATAATTCTATTTGTCTACGGATTGACTATAAAATTACAAAACTATTCGATTTCTTTTTGTTATATGAATTTTTACGGTGTTCCGGGCATTTTTTGGATATTTATACAAAATTCATTTATGTCTTCAGATAAAAGACTTAATAACGCTTATAAAAGGGCCAAAACCATCGCATTTGATGACACTTCAAAGTTTATTCTTTTTAGTGATTGTCATAGGGGCGACAATAGTTTTGCTGACGAATTTGCCAATAACCGGAATATATATTTTCACGCTTTAAAACATTATTTTAACAACGGGTTCCAATACTGTGAACTGGGAGATGGCGATGAACTCTGGGAGAATATGACTTTTGAACCCATTTTTGAAGCCCATAAAAATATTTATATGCTAATGAAACGTTTTCATGAGGAAAACCGGCTGCATATGATATTCGGGAACCACGATATGGTGTACAAAAACCCTGCATATGTTAAAAAACATCTTTATACTTATTTTGAGCCCAAAGATGAAAAGGAAGCAACTTTGTTGGATCAATTGCAATTTCACGAAGCAATAATCTTAAAGCACCGCGAGAATGGACAAGAGATATTTCTTACTCATGGACATCAGGCAGATTTCATGAATTATCACGGATGGAGATTTAATCGATTTTTGGTTCGTATTCTTTGGAAACCTCTTCAGGTATGGGGAATAGCAGATCCTACCAGTCCGGCCCGTAACCATCGTGAGTTAATTAAGGTAGAGCGAAGAATAAAGCGATGGATTTTAAAAAACAAGTTATTGGTAACCATAGCAGGACATACACACAGGCCAAGATTCCCTGAACCAGGTGATATCCCCTTCTTTAATGACGGAAGCTGTGTACACCCAAGAAGCATTACCGGGATTGAAATAGTTCACGGTTCAATTTCTCTCATTAAGTGGCAGATTGCAACAAAGGAAGATGGTACTCTTCAGATTGTCAGGATTTTACTGGAAGGACCTCAACAACTATCGGACTATGTACAAAAAGAGGATTGATTCTTTCCAATACGTGGGTATCAGTTGAATCAATCCTCAGGAAATAGTCATGTTCTCTATTTCTATTGAATCATAAAGTTAATTGGTATACTATAAGGAACTTTCACAGATTTTCCGCGTTGCATCCCGGGAGTCATATTAGGGAGCGCAGCAATAATTCTGTGTGCTTCTTTCTCCAATAGTTTATCCGGGCCTCTTGTCCTTATTCCCTCTACTTTGCCTTTGGAATTTATCATAAACTGGACAAATACTTTTCCCTTTATACCAAGTTCAAGTGCACTCTCAGGATATGTAAATTCTTTAACAATATGCGCTTGTATCATCTTTTGGAAACAAGCTTTTCGTTCATCATTTCCCTGCGCATTTTCACAACCGGGATATATAGGAACATTCTCAATGACTGCAAAGGGAACTACAATATCTTCTTCTTCTTCGCCAACTTCAACATCGTCAACATCCATTACCTCCTCAATAACTGATTCCTGACTAGTTTCCGTACTCTCAATAATAGTTTCTTCTATTTCCTCTGTGTCTTCTACTACTTCAATAACTTCAGGAGCTGCAGGTGGTGGCGGTGGTGGTGGAGTATTTAAAGCTTCTGTCACTGGTACATCTTCTTTAAGGTCATCTACTGCCTGAGCAATGTCCTGAGTAATGGTGTCTTTAGGATACGATTTGTATTCCAAGGCACGCCAGGTCAAAAATAGAACCACTGTAAGTCCAATTACGAAATACAGTCCACTATTTCTATTCAAATCTACTTTTGGGTTTTTTTTGACTTGCATGACTATTTTTTATTGTGATATACTCAAAAATACGTCATGTACAATGTAGATTATATGATATTTATCAGTTTTACTAGTAATATCATAATTATATGTCTGCTTCCTTAGCAGACATAAAACAAGTAATCAGGACTAAAATTAGCCCTGATTACCTAAACTATAGTTTTGCAGTTTTACTTATAAAACTTGCTAGTCCTCAAATTAAATACTGGATAATAAAACCTCGTCAAAATTAATTCCTTCAATTGGAACAATACGCTGTTGGGCAGGGTCCCAGTCTATTCTTCTTCCAAGTTTAACCGATAGGCCGGCCATATGTGCTGATATTGCTTCATCAAATCCTTCATTTATTCCACAGCTAACTTTACCTCCGTTGCGCGCGGCACTAAGCCATTCCCGCAAATGCAGAAATGTTGAATCAACTCTTGTCCCGTTAATGTAAGTCCACATAAGTCCTTTATCTGCAAAATATTGTGAAGTTGCAGAAGAAACTGCATCTGGTACACTGGCACCGGGATTATAGGTATAAACGGGAACAGATGGTTTCATTTTTTCAGATTCAATCATTTCGGCATACTTCGTAGACCTGCTATCCGGCCAAACTGTAAGGCGGTTACCTAATTCCATAGTAGCGTCATGTCCCATTAGAATAGTAGGCCTGCTAAAACCATTGCCCAGCGTTGCGCTGTAAACAAAAGTCATACCTTTTTCCTTACCTTTTTTCTGGCTACTGCCTGTGCTAAAATCTGGAAACTCCATATTTACCTGCAGTACATCAGGTACATTTCGCCCGTCATTATGCGTGTAAATTCCTCCAGAAGCGCTTACGGAAGCCGGGATACCCATTTGTAATACGCAATTAAGACGATCATAATCGTGGGTCAATAAATCTCCGGAAAGACCGGATCCGTATGCCCACCATTTTCTCCACCTGAAAAAGTGATTTTTGTTAAAGGGTACTTTTGGTGCAGGCCCTAAAAACAGATCCCAGTCTATGGTCTGCGGGGTTGCTTCATCCTCTATATGATAATTCCATGCCCCATTGTCATCATTCCTGTTTGTATTAGTCTGAACAAGGGAGACATGACCAAGCACGCCTTTAGAAACGATATCCTGGGCTGTTTGAAAGCTCAAAGTTTGCCTGTGCTGGTGGCCAACCATGAGCACTGCCTTAGATTTTTCGGCAGCTTCCTTTAGCCTGTAAGTCTCTTCTACAGTGTGAGTCATTGGTTTTTCTAAATAGGCATGTATTCCATTTTCCAGAGCGTCTATGGCCATAGGGGCATGCCAATGATCTGGGGTGGCTATGATCACCGCATCTACTTTACCGCTTCGGATCATCTCTTGATGTGTCCTAAATCTAATCACTTTGGTATCTTCATTGGAAAAAGAATTAATTACCTTCTCTGCCCTGACATCATAAACGTCGCAAACTGCAGTAAGTTTTACATTCAACTTGTCCTGATTCATAAAATCCTTAAGACGGGAGTTATTTGGATTCTCCTCTGCAGCCAACCTCATTTCTTCAAGCCATTCTTTCGTTGCAAATCCCAGTGCTCTGCACAATTGCTCACCGCGAATCCCAAAACCAATTATTCCGACTCGTACAGGCTCACCGCTAATTTCTTTTACCGCAGAAGGTAATGAAGGCTGTATATTTAATTGTTCAAGTATGGCCGCACGCTCCCTGTTTTTGGAAACAGCATTTGAGGCGCCCGCCCACCAAACGGCACCAAGAATTGGAATTCCACCTAAGCCCTTAATTACATCTCTTCTTGTCCATTTCATGAGGTTTCAGTTTTAGTTTGTTCTTTGTTTTTATTGAATAAGTTTGATATACCAAAATATTGTCCTGTAGGAAATTGATAAATAACCATGCAGGCTACAAGCTCTATTAAATTCTTATTGACAAACCAATAACTTC
Organism: uncultured Eudoraea sp.; assembly: GCF_947258525.1. Lineage (GTDB taxonomy): Bacteria > Bacteroidota > Bacteroidia > Flavobacteriales > Flavobacteriaceae > Eudoraea. Next base: position 7,220 of record NZ_CAMYIP010000185.1, on the reverse strand, counting down.
CCTCCACATTTACTTGCTGTAGCCATGGAAATGGGGGATGTGCCAAATAATACAGTGCAAGAAGTAATATCCCTGCCAAGGCACCTTTTTTCTCAAATATGCCTAACAAAAAGGTAATTCCAACAAACATAAGTGCTAGCCAATTGAGGGTATCCGCCCATCCAATAAAAGGTTCTTTGGCAATTGCCAAAAATATGGACTCCAGTGGGCCTTGTGCCGTAGCCAGATAGCCAAATGAAGTCCAGTCAGGATTATAAAGCTTTATAACACCTTCGTACAAAAAGTGCCAGCCAATGAGTACCCGCAATAACACAATACTGTGTTTTAATTGCCATTTGCTTTTAGTTTCAGTCATATTGTTTAGTTAAAGTTGTGAATTAATATTTCCTCAGTACAGATTTTGAATTTGGTTTTTAGATTGAAAGCCAGGCATATAATACGTATTAATCTCCTTGCATTGTAATTTAGTTCATGTGTTTTGGATTCAGAAAATTACTTTGTTCAATCAAAATAAAAACTTTGTGAATGGCACCTTAAATGTTAGCTCAAAGACTATGCTAATACCGATCAAAACTAGAGGCACAGCCCTTTCTTTCCAATGACATTTATCAGCTTTTTTCTGTTAATCCCATTATCTATGACAAATAGACCGAATGGAAATTAAATAAGCTTATACCCTTAGAGCCAAAGTATTTATTGCCTCTACAAATGCATCCAGTTCTTTAGTAGTTGTGTATACATTGGGAGTAATCCTACATCCTTGAACATTGGCATAATCTATAGCTACCGTAAATATATGGAATTCATCAAAAAGAGTATTTGCCAGCTTTGCAGGAGTCATTTTTACAATTCCTACATTCGCAATGCCACAACTCCGATAATCCTCAACCGGTGTATTTACTTTGACATTTTTTACATTCCTTAATTTTTCACTCCAATATCGCTGCAAGAACCTTAGCCTTTTCTCTTTTCGTTCCAGGCCGATCATTTCCAGATAATCAATGGCATCATCAATTGTAAGATCTGTATGCACCGGATGAGTACCCGTATGATTCAGCCTCGTAATGTCATTTGGCTCGCGATCATGCTCTGCCAAAAGCGGCCAAATCTTTGATATTTTATCCCTGGCTACATACAGTATTCCAGCACCCAAAGGAGTGCTTAACCATTTGTGAAGACTTGAAGCGTAATAATCACAGTTCAGCTCATCTATCTTTACCTGAATATGGCCAATACAATGAGCACCGTCTACCATTACTTCTACACCGTGTTTATGCGCCATATCACAGATCTTCCGAACAGGCAATATTTGCCCGGTGATATTGATCATATGGCAAACCATAATTAATTTGGTTTTAGGAGTAATCTGGTCTTCGTAAAGTGCTACTAATTCCTCATCTGAAACCGGGTGGTTAGGTATGGAAACTATTTTATTGATAACTCCATAACGCCTCGCAATCAATGCAAAATGGTCCTGCATGGATCCGTAATCTTGCTCTGCAAAAATAGCCTCATCATTCTTATTCCATGGATAACCTCCAATTATCATGTCTAAAGATTCGGTGGTGTTACGTGTAATGATCAATTGATCTGATGAACAGCCTACCATCGCGGCCAAACGTTTGGTTATCCGGCTTTTATTTTCCCACTGAACAGTCCTCATATAGTAGGAACCTTCGTAATTAATATTTTTAATATGCTCCAGATACCTACTCATCGTTGGCTGAGGGGTTATATTATAGTATCCGTTTTCAAGGTTTATATATTCGGGTTTTAACAAATAATCTTTTCTGATGTTCTTCCAGAACTCTTCATCGTTATTTCCATAATCTTTGGGAATTTTAATTTCCCGGGCATTCAGGTTATAGGGAAGAAAAGGGGTAATTGCCGCCATCTTCCCAAAACTCTTAAGAAAAGACCTTTTATCCATATTAGAATATTTTATACAAGATAACAAAAGGAATTCAATGTATATAAACCATAACCCTATAACCATAAAAATCTTTAAATACGCTCTCTTCCTTAAATAAAGTCTTTGGTAAATGTTTATCTTGTATTAATATTTATAACCAACAAAACAGAAAAATGAAAAAATTATTAGCAGAATTTATCGGCACCCTATGGCTGGTGCTTGGCGGTTGCGGTAGTGCTGTCCTGGCTGCAGCTTATCCGGAACTTGGAATTGGTTTCGCAGGAGTTTCACTGGCTTTTGGTCTTACAGTATTGACTATGGTTTACGCTATTGGGCATATTTCAGGTTGCCATCTGAATCCCGCAGTATCCATTGGACTATGGATAGGCGGGCGTTTTCAGAGCAAAGAATTGGTTCCTTATATTATTGCTCAGGTATTGGGAGGAATAGCAGGAGCAGGGATATTATATCTTATTGCCACAGGTAAATCGGGATTTGAAATTGGTGGATTTGCAAGCAATGGTTACGGGGAACATTCCCCGGGCGGTTATAGCATGTTAGCTGCCCTTATTACAGAAGTGGTTATGACTTTTATGTTCCTCTTTATTATCCTTGGGGCTACACATTCCAAAGCTCCAAAAGGAATGGCGGGCATCGCTATCGGACTGGGGCTAACTTTGATACACCTTATTAGCATCCCGGTTACAAATACTTCTGTAAATCCGGCCAGAAGTACAAGTCAGGCCTTATTTGCAGGCGACTGGGCAATTGGCCAGTTATGGCTTTTTTGGGTAGCTCCTATAGTGGGTGCCATTTTAGCAGGCCTGATATACAAATATATTTCCCCCGAAACTAAAAGTTAAATCAATCAGGGGCCTTTTTGGCCCCTTATTTTTGTTTAAGCTTAACGCGTCAAATTCCTTTTTGAAATAGTATATTTAGTATTTCAAAGATCAGAACCAACTACTCATGCCGCTTCTAATAGTAATTTTAGGGATAGTACTTCTCTTTATCCTGATTGCCAAATTTAAACTCAACGCATTTATAACCTTTATAATTGTCTCACTATTTGTTGGCATTGCAGAAGGAATGAAGCTGGAGAGTGTCGTAGAATCTATCCAGAATGGAATAGGTAATACTCTTGGTTTTCTCGTAATGATCTTAGGCTTTGGCGCCATGCTTGGAAAATTAGTAGCAGATAGCGGAGCAGCACAACGTATTACTTCAAAACTGGTAAGCAAGTTTGGTATAAAAAATATTCAATGGGCAGTTGTGCTTACAGGATTCATTGTGGGTATCCCAATGTTTTACTCAGTAGGCTTTGTTATTTTAATCCCACTGGTTTTTACTGTAGCGGCAGCTACGGGACTTCCCCTGTTATATGTTGGTTTGCCTATGCTGGCTTCATTATCAGTAACACATGGGTATCTTCCTCCACATCCTGCCCCAACTGCAATTACGATAATGTTTAATGCAGATCTGGGAAAAACCCTGGTTTATGGAATAATCGTTGCAATCCCGGCAATAATTATAGCCGGGCCCTTGTTTTCGCGAACAATTAAAAATATAAAAGCCACCCCTCTAAAAGAATTTGTAAATCCCAGAGTACTCGAAGATCATGAAATGCCCGGTTTGGGAATAAGTATCTTTACGGCTTTATTACCTATAATACTTATTGCGGCCGCCACTTTAGCAGATCTTTTTTTGCCCGAAGATTTTTATCTCAGCCCAATAATATTTTTTCTTGGTAACCCTGTAATAGCGATGCTTATCGCTGTATTGGTTGCAATATATACTTTGGGATTAGCCCGAGGTAAAAAAATGCCTGAAATCATGGGCTCTGTTAGCAGTTCAATTTCAGGCATTACACTGGTGTTATTAATAATAGCAGGTGCAGGTGCTTTGAAACAAGTTTTAGTAGATAGCGGTGTAAGTGATTATATTGCTAACATGCTCAAAGGATCGACAATCTCCCCTTTATTATTGGCATGGTTCATAGCTACTGTCATAAGGGTTTGTGTAGGGTCCGCTACGGTAGCTGGCTTAACGGCTGCAGGAATAGTTTTGCCGATGGTTTCCAACCCTGATGTAAATGCAGAATTAATGGTTCTGGCCATTGGATCAGGAAGTTTAATGTTATCTCATGTCAATGACGGGGGTTTTTGGTTATTTAAAGAGTATTTTAACCTGTCAGTTAAGGATACCCTGAGAACATGGACCGTGATGGAAACTACTGTTGGTGTAATGGGACTTATTGGAGTATTAATCTTAAACACATTTATATAAAAAGCAAGGATATGAACAATTTACCTTCACAACGAATAGCTACTTTGGGGTTAAAATTACCTCCAGCTCCCCCTCCTGCAGGACTTTATAAACCAGTCCTTGTAGTAGACAATTTTCTTTATGTATCAGGACAGGGTCCTATGCAATCCGATGGAACATTAATGACAGGAAGGGTTGGAGAAGATCTTAACCTCGGACAAGGCAAACTGGCCGCGGAGCAAGTAGGCTTAACAATGCTCTCTACCATACAAACTCATTTTGGGGATTTAGACCGGATAAAGCGTGTAGTAAAGGTCCTGGGTATGGTAAATTCCACTCCGGATTTTGGACAACACCCTTTAGTTATTAATGGTTTTAGCGAGCTAATGGCAGATGTCTTTGGAATTGATAACGGTGTTGGCGTTAGGAGTGCAGTTGGTATGATGCTTCCCGGAAACATCCCGGTTGAAATTGAAGCTATGTTTCAATTGCATTAATCAGATTCAAAATGTCAGGCAAAAAATGGTACGAAATTGATAATCCGGAGGAAATTGTATCTCCCTCTTTATTGGTATATCCGGATAGAATTGAAAAAAACATCAAATTGATGATTTCAATGATTGGGGATGTCAACAGACTACGTCCACATATAAAAACTCATAAGACCGCCGAGATTATTGAAATGCAAATGCAATATGGTATTCAAAAATTTAAATGTGCCACTATTGCAGAAGCAGAACTCTTAGCACAATGTGATGCCAAAGATATTCTATTGGCAATGCAACCTGTCGGTGCTAATTTAACCAGGTTTTTTGAACTCATTACCACGTATCCCAATTCACATTTTTCAACTATTGCTGATAATAAATATACTATTGGTCTTATATCAAAAATGGCCGCCTCTAAGAATATAACAGTGTCATTATTCCTGGACCTCAATACCGGTATGAACAGAACAGGTATAGAGCCTAATGACAGCGCTTTTGAATTATTTACCGGGATTGCAAATGATCCAAATTTGAATGCGTGCGGACTTCATGCCTACGACGGTCATATACGGGATACTGATATTAACTTGAGAAAAAAAGCTTGTGATACTGCTTTTAAATTAGTTACAGATCTTAAACGCAAAATCGAAGCTACAGGTGTGGAAGTGAAAACATTAGTTATGGGTGGATCGCCTTCATTTCCAATCCATGCCAAAAGGGAAAATGTAGAGACCAGTCCGGGAACAACCTTGCTTTGGGATGAAAGATATGGAACTTCTTTTAGTGATATGCCATTTTTGCCAGCAGCGGTTTTGCTAACCAGAATTATTAGCAAGCCAAAAGAAGGGATTATCTGTTTGGATCTTGGACATAAGGCCATAGCACCCGAAATGGATTTTCCAAGAGTAAAAATCTTTGGATTAGAAGATGCGGAGCAAATAGGACAAAGTGAAGAACATTTAGTACTTCACTATACCCAAAGTGATACCTTAAAAACAGGTGATGTCTTTTATGCAATTCCCATGCATATTTGCCCCACTGTGGCCAAATATTCAAAAGTGCTGACTGTTGAGAAAGGCAAGATCAGTGGAGCATGGAAAATTGCCGCAAGAGATCATCAAATGCAAATCTAAAAAAGCACCTATGTTTATTTTTGACGCACATCTGGATTTAGCAATGAACGCAATGGAATGGAACCGTGATCTTTGCTGGACTGTTGAGGATATTCGGGCGAAAGAGGCCGGACTTACGGATAAACCGGATAGGGGTAAAAACACTGTTTCATTTGATGCAATGCGTAAGGGTAATATTGGACTTTGTATGGCTACTCAGATTGCGCGATTTGTAAAAAAAGAGAATAATCTTCCCGGATGGAATTCGCCGCAACAGGCCTGGGCACAAACTCAGGGCCAACTCGCCTGGTACAAGGCAATGGAAGCTCTTGGTGAAATGACACAGATTACCAACTTACAGGAATTAGACAACCATTTAGATTTTTGGAATTCTTCTTTTAATGCTAAAAAACCCATTGGATATATTTTAAGCCTTGAAGGAGCAGATTCAATAATTACTTTAGAATATCTTGAAAAAAGTTATGAGCAAGGACTTCGTGCCATTGGGCCAGCACATTATGGTCCCGGAACCTATGCTCATGGCACAAATTCTATTGGAGGTATTGGCCATAAAGGGAAAGAACTCTTAAAAGAGATAGCAAGACTTAATATTATTCTGGATACCACCCATTTGTGCGATGAGAGCTTTTGGGAAACATTGAAGGCATACCATGGACCACTTTGGGCCAGCCATAATAACTGCAGGGCCCTCGTAGATCATAATAGGCAATTTTCTGATGAACAAATTATTGAACTTATTAATAGAGATGCTGTAATTGGTGTTGCCCTTGATGCATGGATGATGGTACCTAACTGGGTTCGTGGTAAATCTACCCCTGAAGCTATGGGGGTAACCTTAGAAACAATGGCAGATCATATAGACCACATTTGTCAACTGGCCGGGAACGCATTACATGTGGGAATAGGAACCGATCTTGATGGCGGATTTGGAAGAGAGCAAAGTCCGGCCGATTTAAATACCATTGCCGATCTACAAGGCCTCCCGATTTTACTTCAAAAAAGAGGGTATTCTCCAGAGGATATTGAAAATATAATGCACAAAAATTTTATTCGATTTCTAAGAAAAGTCTGGAGCTAATTAAAAGAAAATCCTCCCGAAAATTTGGGAGGATTTGAATCAAATAATAATTAACCTAATTGTTTATCGCACTTTTCTGATCAATGTACCATGAGTCACGGACTTAAGGTCCCTAAGTGTATTCATCTCCTGATATGCTTTTTGTTGTGCTTCGGTTGCCGGCCCAGTGCTACCTCCATTAAAAAACTGATCATAGCCTGTATACATATCCACCGTAATATGGCTTGCATAAGCTTCAGTTGCATAACCAAGCATATTCCTCATCATTCCCCAGCTTGCACGGCCACCAGAGTCTACATCGCTTTGATGAAATGATTTAAAGACTTCGGATTCCATTTTCTCAT
>NZ_CAMYIP010000184.1 GCF_947258525.1 uncultured Eudoraea sp. | reverse complement strand
AGTATGTTCATACGATCGATCCTAAAACAGGATACACCAGAAATTCCAATATTCTAGCAGTGAGTGTAATTGCAAATGATTGTGCCAGGGCTGATGCCTATGCCACTGCAATGATGGCTATGGAACTAATCGAATCCAAAAAATTGCTGAACTTACATGAACAGCTTGATGCATATATTATTTATCTGGAAAAGGATGGGGAGGTTGCAGAATTTATGACACCCGGATTTAAAAAGTTAGTGGTGCGTTAATCATTTAGTTACTAACGGAATTAATTCTCCCTTTGCCAATCTATATTTTTCAATTTCAGAATCTGTCAACGTTGCGGTATAATCGACTGCTTTTACTTTAAATCCGGCCTCTTTTAACCTGTCAAAATAGTCACGCCCATAAACCCTAACATGATCATATTGTCCAAAAATTTTTGCCCTTTCTTTCTTATCTGTAATGGAATTATCTTCAAAGGTGATCTCTCTTGTTAAATCCTGGGGTATTTGGAAAATACCCCACCCAGCGGGTTTGAGAACACGATAGAGTTCACTGAGTGCTTTTCTGTCGTCAGGAATATGTTCCAGTACATGATTGCATAAAATCACATCAAATGAATTGTCCTTAAAGGGCAGTGCGCAAATATCTGCTTTTACATCAGCAAGCGGAGAGTTCAGGTCTGACGTAGTATAGTCCAGATGTTCTAATCTTTTAAACCTTCGATAGAAAGCCTGTTCCGGTGCGAAGTGTAAGACCTTGTGAGGTGCTGTAAAAAAATCGGTTTCATGCTTAAGGTATAACCATAAAAGGCGGTGTCTTTCCAGAGACAGGGTAGAGGGTGACAGAACATTTTCCCTTGGGTTTTCATATCCATAAGGAAGGAAACTTTTGAATTGCCTTCCATCAATGGGGTCTGTGTACTTATCTCCTTTTAGTGTCAATGACAAGATGGGTCTCGCCAGGTAACTCAGTTGAATTAGTAATGGCCTGGGAATTTTATTGAGGACATATTTGAATAGTTTTTTCAAAATCCTTAAGCTGATTAGAGTTGTATTTTTTTAACCCTAAATTCATCTTCTTCATTGCTTGTTATACCAAGGGCGTCATAAATATATTTAAAGGTTGAAAGTAATTCGGGTTTCCCATTTATAAGGGCTACATTATGTTCAAAATGGGCACTCGGTTTTCCATCGGCAGCGAGGATAGTCCAACCATCACGACCCATATTAATCATAGGTTCAATGGCTACTACCATCCCGTCAACAAATTTCTTTCCTCTTCCACGTTTTCCATAATTGGGCATCTCAGGTCCTTCATGCAGCTTTTTTCCCAGACCATGCCCTACGAGTTCTCGTACAACCCCATATCCATGACTTTCACAGTAATTTTGAATTGCAAAGCCAACATCTCCAACACGATTTCCCGCCTTAAACTCCCTTATTCCAATATAAAGAGATTCCTTGGTAACCCTGAGTAGCTTTTTGGTTTCTTCTGCTACATTTCCGATCTCAAATGTATAGGCATGGTCTCCATAAAATCCGTTTTTTAAAGCACCACAATCTACGGAAATGATATCGCCATCCTTCAGTGGTTCTTTATTTGGAATACCATGCACAACCTGTGCATTCGGGCTTAGGTTTAAAGTATTTGGAAAATCATACATGCCCAGAAAACCCGGTTTGGCGCCATGATCACGAATAAATTCTTCTGCTAATTTATCAAGGTAAAGCCCGTCTACACCGGGCTTAATTTCAGCGGCCAGCATGCCTAAAGTTTTAGAAACCACTAAAGCACTTTCTCTAAGTAGTTCAATTTCTTCTAATGTCTTAATCACAACCATGATACAAATTTAGTTGATTAGACTTAGATCAAAGAGTGCTGGGTCATTAATGCCGGCTTAGCTATTCCCATTAATTCAAGAATTGTTGGGGCAATATCTCCAAGCACACCGTCATTTATTTGTTTAATATCCTTATCAACCAGGATTAAGGGTACCGGATTTGTAGTATGTGCAGTATTTGGAGTGCCATCCGGATTAATCATTGTGTCGCAATTGCCGTGATCTGCAATTACTATAGTAGAATACCCATTTTTCAAACCTGCGTTGATAACGGCTTGGGCACATTCATCGACTGTTTCGCAGGCTTTTATTGCCGCATTCATATCCCCCGTATGTCCTACCATATCCGGATTTGCGAAGTTAAGGCATACAAAGTCCACTTCCCCTTTATTCAACTCTGGAATTATTGCATCTCTAATTTCATATGCGCTCATTTCAGGTTTCAAGTCATATGTTGCAACTTTGGGTGAGGGACATAATATTCGTTCTTCGCCTTCAAAAGGGATTTCTCTTCCTCCGTTGAAGAAAAATGTTACATGAGGATATTTTTCTGTTTCTGCTATCCGTATCTGTTTTTTGCCTTTTTGTGCCAGGATTTCACCTAAGGTCTCCTCAATATTATCTTTGTCATAAACGACATGTACGCCAACAAATGAATCATCATAGTTTGTAAGGGTTACATAGTAAAGATCTAATTTATGCATGTTGTGTTCATGGAAATCTTTTTGACTTAGCACTTGAGTCAGTTCCCTGCCCCTGTCTGTCCTGAAATTGAAAAAGATTACCACATCACCATCTTTAATTTTTGCCAAAGGTTCCCCTGCTTCATTAACCATAGCTATTGGATTAATGAATTCATCAGTTATTCCTTCATTATAGCTTTTTTGCATGGCTTCAGATATGCTGTTAAAAGTCTCTCCTTTACCATTAACCAATAAATCATATGCTATTTTAACGCGTTCCCATCTTTTATCTCTGTCCATTGCGTAGTATCTGCCAATAACGGAAGCTAATTTTGCATTTTTAGAGGAGCAGAAATCTGTCAGATCTTCCAAAAAGGTAATTCCACTTTTTGGATCAACATCTCTTCCATCTGTAAAAGCATGAATAAATGCATTTTTCACACCATAACCGTCGCTGGTCTCAATAAGACCTTTTAGATGATCAATATGGCTATGAACACCTCCATTACTTACCAAACCCAAAAAATGTACATCCTTATTTTGAGCTTTTGCGTATTCAAAAGCCTCTTTAAGTTCCTTTTCTTCTTTGAGTGTATTTTCTTCAACAGCAAGATTAATTTTTGCCAGATCCTGATAAACAATTCGCCCGGCCCCTAAGTTCATATGACCAACTTCACTATTACCCATTTGGCCAGCTGGAAGGCCAACATTCATGCCGTCTGTGAGTAGATTCGCGTTAGGGTATTGTTTGTAAAGCGAATCAATAAAAGGTGTATGCGCGTTTTCAATAGCAGAAACTTTCGGATCCGGAGATTTACCCCAGCCATCCAAAATCATTAAAATTACCTTTTTGTTCATGGTCTTTTATTTAAAGAGTATGCAAAAATACACTGATTTACCATGGTTTACCAGTATTCTTAGGGGCTTTTTTTAAAATTTATGGGAAGATCTGATTATCCTAAATTTTCATTTGCAATTAAAGCCTGGTTGTTAAAATTAAGTTATTTATATGTTAATGCTGAAACAATTATCGATAAGTGGCGTCTATTATAATATAATCAAAATCTATTCATCAATTAAAATCAATTCATCATGAAAAAAACAATCCTGATTGTTGCATCAGCATGTTTACTTGCTGTTTCTGGCGTTTATGCCAACAACAAAACAACTAATGAACTGAACGGAACAACTATCAATGTAAAAAATCTGGAAATTAATTCCTTTTGCAAAGCCATTCTTAAAGGAGACATTGAGACTGTAAAAAAATTAATTGAACTTGGAGAAGACGTTAATCAAAAATCTTTGGGTATGACTCCTGCCATGTTTGCTGCAAGGTATAACAAGGCTGAAATATTAGAATTACTTATTCAACACGGAGCCAACCTTTCTGTAAAAAATGATCAGGGATATACGGCTAAGAAGTTGGCAAAACTTTCTAAGGCCAAGGAAGCCCTTGCCGTTTTAGAAGGCCATAATATCTAGAAAAATAGTTTATTCATCAATCAAGAAAAACCCTGACAAATATGTCAGGGTTTTTGGTTTGGATTGGTTTAAAATAATTAGTGTTCTTGTAAAAGAGTTAGCTAAAATTAGAGTAACTAAAATTCGAATCCTGTAAAAGCCCTATAGAAAAAAGCATAGATGGCCATAGATAACATCAATACGCAGAAAAAGGAATAAATTTTTAGAAGTATTACAACAAATTCCGGTTTGCAGTCATCAAATGCTTCAAAATAGAGACTTTTAAAATGCAATAGCGTTCCCATATAGTTTCATTTAAATTAAAATCAAAGCTATAAGGGTTAAATTAGGGGCGTAAAACAGATTGGGAGGTAATTCAAATATACAAAAAAAAGATTGACAGCCTAAAACATCCCATAAAATCTTATCCGGTCTGATCCTCGTATTTCTCTATAGACTCCTGTATTTTTTCAATTCTGTTATCCGGATCGGGATGCGTACTTTGAAATTCCGGAACTCTATTTGGCCCGGCTGAAGCTTTTAAAATCTTCATTACACCGATCATTTCTTCCGGTTCATAATTACTTTGCAACATAAACAATACCCCAAGATCATCACTCTCAAGTTCGTCTTCACGGCCATTTGTTAAAAGTGTATTTTGGCCAATACTACCTACCAGGCTACCTGCATCCGCACCCACACTGGCACCCATGGATACGGTTTTCCAAAAGTTGCTTTCTGCAATTCGCTCAGCTGAATGTCTGCCTATTACATGGCCAATTTCATGCCCGAGTACACCTGCCAATTGTGCTTCATTAAGTTGTTTAAATAGTGCATAGGTTATAAAAATCTGGCCACCGGGTAATGCAAATGCATTAACAGTCTGATCATCTGCCAGTAAATGAAATTCATATTTATAAGGGGTTTCGCGCGCAATGCTGTTTTGCACCAGTCGGTTTCCAACTGCTTCTACCAGGGTTTGTAGTCTTTCATCGGGATATAAGCCTCCGTATTGCTGAGCCACTTCTGGAGCGCTTTGAAGACCAATGGCAATTTCTTGTTCAGAGGTCATATTAATATTTTGAACCCTTCCGGTATATGGGTTTTCTTCTTTATTATTCCATCGTTGGATAAGTGCAATTGCTACTATAACTAAACCAATAACTATTCGAATTTTCCAACTTGCTCTTCTCATTGTAAAATATTTATTTCAGTTATTCTTAAGTACAAAATAACTACAAAAGTTCCGGATTTATATCCAGGATATTGTCTTCAATATATGTTTTTACAAATTCTGTAGTCAATTCATCACTTCCTAAAAAGTCTTCTGCTTTTAATTGTTTTAAAATATTTTTAAGTCTAAATGTTTTAAGCATGGGTTTGGATAGGGGAGCATAACTGTAATGCCAGGGTTCGTATTTAAACCCTCTCCGTTTTGGATTATTTGTATAAACCAGGTAATAGTTGAACTTCTCAGAGTTTTCGTCCATCCAAAGTTTAAATTTTTCAAATGGACCTTCCGGGCCGAATTTACTGGCCACAAGTACATCCCCATCTACTTTGGGGCTACCGTCAATAAGATCTACATCAGTTCCCCAATGGTGCCTGCTTGTCCCGGGAATCGTAGAATACTCTATTATTTTTTCAATTGCATCTAATGGTTCCATTCCGTCATCCGTATATTTTAAATATTTACGTTCAAAAATGACGGCTTGCCTGTCAAAACTACGATAACTTGAAACTATTTTTATATCTATGCCATCAGCAAGTGCTGCTTTTCTCATTTCAACAAATGCATCATGTGCTTCCTCCCTTAAATTTATGTCCTCACCGTAAAGGTCAATTTCTGCTTTACCCATTAGTTCCTCAATGGAATATCTGGTCTTTTGCTGTAACAAAGTGCCTGGAATAATAGTCATGGCCAGGCCACCAACTCCACTTCTTTTAATAAACAGTCTTCTTTCCATAATATTTAGGTTTAATCAGGGGCATTATATGATATCTATATTCATATCAAAAAAGATACCGAATATCTAAATCACGATTCTTGAATTAAATTATTTTACCAAACAACTATTTATTATTTGATATTCCAATAATCAGATACATCAAATTTAAGAAGTATTTTAAGAAATTATGTACCTGCCTCCTGATTATCTGGCTTTAAAGCAAAAAGAAGCACTAAGCACGGGGAAAATTCTTGCTCGATTTAAGAAGGGACAAAAGCCTAGTTGGAAATATAGAGATAACCCTGGTGCTTTCGTTGCAAATCGTTAAGAGTAATAATATAAAAGTAAATACCTGTCTCTAAACCTGAATCTCTTTGTATTGCATTATCCATGTTTGAATAGCCGTTAAACTGCCCATCGTAGTTATCCATGCTATAAACTAATGCACCGTAACGATTAAAAATCTGAAGAGAATTATTTGGAGATTTTTCAATACCTTCAATGGTTAGTACATCGTTTTGACCATCGCCATTGGGTGTCATATAATAGTTGTCCAATTCTATTGTATCAAAGGTTTCCAGCATATCATCATTGCCTCCTATAGTAATAATCTCATAATCATTGGGTATAAACAGATCAGATGTAATTGAGCCATAATCCATTCCACCCTCGACACCTGTATTCCCGAGATTAACCCATTGGTTTTCAGATTTATTCCATCCTACAACTTTGAGATCACTGATAAATTCACCTAAAGCGGCAATATTGCTATAGCCATCCCAGGTAAGGGTTACATTTGACGGTACATCACCTTCAAGCCTCCAAAATTCTTTGTCAGAGACAGACATATATTCTGATGACTTTTTATCAGTATTGTATATGGCATTCAAGGTTTTTGAATTATTAGGGTCCTCAAAAAAATAGGCACATTTAGCCAAAGCATTCGTGGCCATAGAAGTTATAGTCAAAGGCCTTAACCTTTGATCGTCTCCTACAGGAAAAACAAAACTATCTTTATTGGTCATCGCGGCATAACCATATACTTTAGAAACGCTGCTTTCACCTGTATAAAAAGAGTTGTCAAAGAAATTTGAATAAACACCTGATTGTGTCCTTGGGGTAATGATATCACCTGTAATTAAATTTCCATTGTTATTTACGCCTAAAGAAGTCTGAAGCACCAAACCTTCCTCAACAGCAATTTCAGTATCAAAAAACACAGGGGTAAAAGCTCCGGAAACGGATAACTGACCAAAATCACTGTAGAAACCAACAAGGCCCATATTCTGGTCAAAACTACCGTCATTTATGAGATCCAAATGCAATCCAACCATTGCGGTTTCATGGATCTGAATGGAGCCATAATTGTGCAGGGCTTCCTGTGCATTACTAAGTATGGATACCAGTAAAACAACTGAAAACGTTATGTGCTTTATACCATTCATATTTTTATTGTAATTGTCAAATTTATGGTCTTCTTCTTAAAAAGACTGCAACACGTGCGTTTCTTATATCGCCGGTCTCGCTTATTGTTCTAAATCCTATGCTGGTTCCTGCTGTAACAGGTACAACTGTGGCTAACATTTGAGTATATACCATATTATCTGCATTTCCAGTAGCGGTAAAAGTCAATAGATTATTATTAGTAGCTGAATTAATAACAGCCATTAGTGCAGAATCTCCTGCACCATTTCTAGCTGCATTAAAACTTACGGCATATACTTCCCAATCCTCAGGAAGGGGAATACCTGTTTGCCCGATTTCACCGCTCCCAAAAGACCACTCCAAACTGTTATTACTTAATCTGGCACATTCTGCCCAAATGACAATTTTTTCATAAATATTTATATAAGCACCACCATCCGTACCAATTGCTATTGCATTGCCGGCATCTGTAGATACTACATTCGCTGTCTGTACTGTAGAAGTTTCATTGGTATAGGTAATAACGCCAGTAGAGGTATTCTGACTTAAATTTGTTGTTACATCATTACCCGGATCGCCTTGAGGGCCTTGAGGACCAATCGGACCCTGTGGACCTACAGGCCCTTGATTCCCGTCTGGTCCTTGGATTCCGTCCGGGCCTTGAGGACCTACTGGTCCTTGATTCCCGTCAGGCCCTTGTGGACCTACTGGTCCCTGGTTTCCATCCGGACCCTGGTTGCCGTCCGGCCCTTGATTTCCTATTGGTCCCTGAGGCCCTTGATTTCCGTCTGGCCCTTGGATTCCGTCCGGCCCTTGCGGTCCTAGGTTCCCATCAGGCCCTTGGTTCCCATCAGGCCCTT
>NZ_CAMYIP010000183.1:3927-12619 GCF_947258525.1 uncultured Eudoraea sp. | reverse complement strand
TTGCTTTTTAAGCCAGTAATCATCATCCCGGAATTCATAAGCTGTGGGATTAAAATCGCCAACAATGCCTACATCGGCTTTTACGGGGACCTCCATGTCCATACTCCAAAAAACACTGTTAACCAATAGTCTGCGCACACCCTCGTTAAGCATATCGGTCGCCGCTCCTATAGTGGTAGTAAATGCCTTTCCTTTTAAACCGCCCGGTATCTGATAACTTTTTGTCCATGCTATAGGCATCATAGGATCATTAAGCAAGACACCATTATCATTCTTTATTACAGGGATGGTATCTGTAGGCCGCATCCCATACAAGAGATCTGCCTCATCAAATTCTCCTTCACGTTCCATGACTTCTCCCAATATAATGGGTAGTGAATTTCCCGGTAGTGGCAAACGAACCCCATAAACATCTGTAGGCCCCCAGATATCGCCATCTTCAATACCGTTGGTGACAGGGTGTGATTTCCCAGCCTCGGATACAATCCCCCCGGTACTTTCATGCTTGTGGTGCCCGTGATGAGAAATCCATTTTTCACCTAGAACGAGGCGCCCAAAACCGTCGACCCATTCTTTTTTGTCGCCCTCATAACCATTGCTATAATGTTTGTAATCAGAATTAGAATCCAAATCAAAATTAAAAGCATGGGTAGCCGTACGGATGCCTATTACCGGCTTTCCGTTTTTAAGATAATTATCTATGAACTTCATCTGATCATCCGGTAATGCTCTGAACCTGGTAAAAATTACCATCAGGTCTGCTGACTCCAGGGCATCCAATCCCGGGATGTTGTTAACATAATTCGCATTTATAATACCCGGTTTAGATGGGTCCTGCGCAAATAACACCGTACATCTAAAGCCGTGTTTGGCAGATAAAATTTTGGCTAATTGGGGCAAAGCTTCCTCAGATCGGTACTCCTCATCACCAGAAATTAAGACCACATGTTTAGCTTCAGTATTCCCGGAATTAAAAGTGAGCCATTGTTTTGGTGTTACTTCTGCCTCCTCAGAACGTTTCTTTTCTGTCTTTTGCCCGCAAGACACTATTACGAGGTAACCAATTAAAAGAATTAATGTTTTTTTCATTCGTTACGTTAATTAGTGTGCCTTAATCAGATATCCATGCCCTCTTTAATAAAAGAATATCCCCTGGTGTACACTTCTTCCATCGGGGAATAATCTCTCCAAACATTTATGGCATTTGCAAACTCCGGAATAATGGTACTAAAAGCTTCAATGGTAAGCCAACCTTTATAATTTATTTCATTTAAGGTCCTGAAAACTTCATCCCAGTTTACCTGCCCGGATCCGGGAGTACCCCTGTCATTTTCACTAATATGCACATGCTTTAAATAGGGTGCAATGGTTTTAATTGCTTTGGCCTGACTTTTCTCTTCAATGTTCCCATGGTGTGTATCGTACATGGCACCAAGGTTAGGATGATTTACCTGCTCGGCCATCGTCTTTAAATCGGCCATAGTGTTGTAGAGGTAACATTCAAACCTGTTTAGCGCCTCGGGAGCAAGCATTATATCAGCCTTGCCGGCATATTCAGCTGCTTTTTGCAACATTTCAATACTCCATTGTCTTTCTTCCTCCCTGGGGGGCTGACGTGTAAAGTAGGCAAAACTGGAATGGAATGGTCCACAAATAACCTCTGCATTCAGTGCAGACCCCATATCAATAGACCATTTTAACTTTTCTAATCCTGCTTCGCGTGTTTTTCTGTCCGGACTGGCAATATTTTCCTCTGTCGCAAGAGATGCTACACAGGTTACGCCCATATCTATGTCCTTCAAATGATTTCCTAAGCCGGAATAATGATGTTCATTCCCTTCACCCAAAAATAATTCAATCCCGTCGTATCCGGTTTGCTTTAAGTTATCAATAATTCCATAGTGCTGTTCTGTAACATGATTGGTCCAGAGTAGCATATTCATTCCGATTTTCATTTTAAAAATTTTATAGGTGTAAAACAGAAAGAAAACTGCTGTCAATTAAGTCGATAGCAGTTCCTTTTATTATTAAACAACAATAAACAGACTAGGCGAAAGCAGGCTCCACCTTGCGACTTTTTATCCAGAATAGGAGGATAGTGAACAATACAATTAAGATGGCCGGAAATAAAGCCATGGTACCTAAAGTAGCCTGCCCGGCCACTAATTCCAGTTCATCACCAGTAAGACCCATGGCAGCTGCCTCTGTTTTATCAGTATCTATCCATTTGCCAATGATTGGTTGAAAAATGGAAGTTGAAAACATCCCAACGGCACCAATAACAGACATTCCAAGTGCCCCACTCTTTGATATTTTGTCGGCTGTGAAACCAATCATATTCGGCCAGAAATAAGCGATACCAAGGGCAAAAATTACTGCTGCCACATAGGCCATACCGCCGGTTTGAGTACTAAAGAGATATATTCCTAATGTTGCTAAAATTGAAGATCCAAGCAAGACTCCTGTCTGATCAAATCTACTTACAACAACACCTCCAAAATATCTGGCTACAGCCATAAGACCTGTTACGAGGGCTAAAATCAGCATGGGTTGGGCACCACTCTTAGATAAGATAAGTCCTACCCATTGTTGTGGTCCAAATTCCGTAATAGCGGTTAGTGCCATACAAATCATCATAAAAATAAACAGAGGAGAGAACATGGCTTTCAGATTGCTCTTTATAGAAGAAGCTTCCTTCGATTTTGCCCTTGGCCAGAGCTGTCCAAAGAATAAATAAGCGTAAATCAGGGTAGGTAATAAAATAACCCAAATTTGAGATTCCCATCCAAAACCGGCATCAGTCATAAACTTGGAAACCAGACTTCCTATTACAATTCCTCCCGGAAACCACATATGAAATCTATTTAACATTGTACTCATTTTGTTACCCTGGTAGGCATCTGCTATCATTGGGTTGCAGGCGGCCTCTGTACAACCGTTACCCAGCCCAATAAGTAAAGTGGAAATAAGGAGCCCAATATAACTTCCGGAATAGATGGTCATAATAATACCAACCGCATGGGCAAAAAACGCAAATTGCATAATTTTTTTTCCTCCAACCGTATGATAAATCAATCCACCAATTACCATAGATATTGGAAATCCTAAGAACCACATAGAGTTAATAAACCCTAATTGCTCAGCCGATAAGCTAAGTTCTTCACCCAGTTGCGGAAGAATACCTGCCCTAATACTAAAGGATAAAGCCGTTGTGATTAAGGCTAAACAACTTCCATAAAAAAGTCGTTGAGAATTAATTTTGCGAGCTTTTGTTACGTTTTCCATTGTTTGGTTTTGGTTGATTTACAAACTCATATCGGTGAAAACAAATTGGTTTGAATATATAAGATTAATGTCTTTTTTGCTAAAATCATAATTATTTTACAATTGTCCTATCTGATCTTTGAAAAATCCTTTAAATTTTTATCCAAATGATAAATTTTATTGATAATTGATTTTTAGCTAATTTAGGACAAAATACCAACGCTCTTAATTAAGAATACTCATTTCGCAAAAAGAACAAATAATAAGAAACATGCAACAAAACAACTATCCTAAACTGCATAATGCCTCCTGGCCGGGAGTAGTGGGGAAGGGCCCGGATTCTGAACCTCCGATATCTATCGATACTATGATAGAACTTACAGCTAATGCTGAGATCGACGGAGTTAAATTCGATGGATTTGATCTTTTTCTGTTTGATCCCCATATGAATATTGATGCATCTGAAGATGAAATCAAAGCGATGGCTGACAAAGCCTTTGCCAAAAACCTTGAAATTGGAAGCCTTGTTGCACCTGTCTGGACTCCTACGGGTGGCGGTTCAGCTATGGGATCCAAAGAAGAACGCAAACAATTCGTGACTCAGGTCCGAAAATCATGTATTATTGGACAAAAACTGCGGGAGATTGGAGTTAGGCCTAATGGCATTATCCGAATAGATTCATCTATTGATCCGGAGACCTGGGCTTCAGATCCTGTAGGCAATACCAAACTAATTGCTCAAACATTTCGTGAGGCCTGTGACGTGGCAGCAGACTATGGGGAATCCCTTGCTGCTGAGGGTGAGATTTGCTGGGGAGGTATGCATGGGTGGAAATCCATGATTAATACCCTTGAAGCTGTGAACAGGCCTAATATTGGATTTCAGGCCGATATGGCGCATACCCTTTTGTATCTTTTAGGGTATAATAAACCTGACGAAAGAATATTACCGGTTGACTTTAAATGGGAAGACAGGGCCACTTTAACAGAAGGACTGAAAACCTTAACCAGGGCACTGAGGCCCTGGACCATAGATTTTCATGTTGCCCAAAATGACGGGACTGTTTTTGGTGCCGGTTCCCATGATAAAACCGGAAGGCACTGCCAGGCATCAGATCCAAACGGGAAACTGGATATACCTGTTGATGCAGGACACTGGCTTAGAAATGAGGACGGCAGTTTAACCAAAAAAATAAGACATATATGCTGGGATGGATGTATGTTCCCCAATGAGGTAATGATGCAGCAAAAAACATGGAATGATGTTTTGGCCGCGATGATAAAAGTTCGTGAACTGCATGGCTGGCATGAAGCTATTTAATGTATACATAAAATCATATTACTATTAATGAGTAACAAAAAGGAAATTAGAATAGGATTAGTGGGCTACGGATTTATGGGGAGAACCCATTCTAATGCGTACAAAAGAATGGGGGATTTCTTTCCCGAATTGGAATATCGACCTGTACTCAAAGCGGTATGTGCCCGTAATAAAGAGCGTGTAAAGGCATTTGCGGAACAATGGGGTTACGAATCCTTCGAAACAGATTGGAAGACCTTAATTGGCAGGAATGATATTGATGCTATTGATATCTGTACGCCAAACAATATGCACGCAGAGATAGCCATAGCCGCTGCGGAAGCCGGAAAGATGGTACTCTGCGAAAAACCACTGGCTAGAACTGTTGCAGAAGCACAGCCTATGGTTGACGCAGTTGAAAAAGCAGGTGTTAAAAATACAGTTTGGTACAATTACCGAAGGGTTCCTGCGGTAACTCTGGCTAAGCAACTTATTGATGCGGGAAAGCTGGGTAAAATCTTTCATTATCGTGCTAACTTTTTACAGGATTGGACCATCAGCCCTGAACTTCCTCAGGGAGGTGAAGGTCTTTGGCGATTAGACAATGATGCTGCTGGTTCCGGGGTAACAGGTGATCTTTTGGCTCATTGTATAGATACAGCTATGTGGTTGAATGGAGGAATAAAAGATGTATCGGCAGTGACGGAAACTTTTATTAAGGAAAGAGTGCACACCGCTTCGGGGGAGGTTCAAAAAGTTGGTATAGACGATGCCTGTATTTTCCATTGCCATTTCGACAATGGTTCCTTGGGACTTTTTGAATCAACACGCTATGCCCGGGGCCATAAAGCTCTGTACACTTTTGAGATTAATGGAGAACACGCCTCTATAAAATGGAATTTACATGATCTTAGTCGTCTTGAGTATTTTGATCACCGGGATGAATCAATAGAACGCGGATGGAGATCCATACATGTAACAGACGGAGATCAGCCTTATATGGATAAATGGTGGGTACCCGGTCTGTCTATTGGGTATGAACACAGCTTTGTACATCAGGTGGCAGATTTCTTCAAAAGTATTGAAACCGGGAAACCCTGCTCCCCGACTTTTCGGGAAGCTCAGGAAACCCAAAAAGTATGTGAAGCCGTTCTGGAATCATCTAAATCCAGAAGCTGGAAAGACACAGGGGTCTCCTGGTGAGCAATCAGTAAACAGAAACGATACATAATAATGAGTGAATCAATAAAGGGATTCTGTCTTCAGGGAAGAGAAAAGATAATACCTAAAGCAGGTGTTGAGGTCACCAGTAATACTGCAGTTGTAGATATGGAATTACCTGAATTGAAGGAAGGAGAAATAAGGGCCAGGACTTTATTTACAGGCATTTGCGGTTCAGACAATAGTGCAAGCCTGGGCAAACCAAACTTTGATTGGGTGGAACGCCCCAGAATAATTGGTCATGAATTTAGCGCTGAGGTTTTGGAATTGGGTCCCGGGGATCATGGCGATGTGATGGTTGGGGATGTCTTTACACCACTGGCCATGCTCGGATGCCAGGATGAGGATTGTCCGGCATGTAGTGTAGCCAAATGGAATTTATGCCCTTCCAAACAAATCATCGGATTTCATAGGAATGGCGGATTTGGACAACAGGTGGTTCTGGAATCAGACCGGGTAGTGCCATTGATGAAAGGTTTAACAGCAGAACAAGGTGCCCTGGTGGAGCCTTTGTCTGTTATTGTAAATGCGCTGCATAATAAATGCAATATTAAACCAGGACAGGATGTAATAGTAACCGGCTGTGGGATAATTGGTTTAATGTCTGCCGAACTGGCAAGGGCCGCAGGGGCCAGGGTTGCGGTTACGGGGATAGAACATGATGTGAATGTGCGTTTAAAAAAGGCAGCTGAACGTGGATTTATTACTATAGTTGTTTCTCCGGAGAATTCATTGAGTTCGCAACTGGCAAATGGAATAACAGATAATAATGGTATTTCTTTTGGAGCTAATGCCAAAGTAGATTTACTGATTGAATGTTCAGGGGTTTCGCAAGTACTTACAGAAGCCATATCAGTCGTCAGGCCGGAAGGCGATATTTGTGTAATTGCCACATATCCCAAGGATGTGGAGATCAAAGAGACGATTATATGGTGGCTCAAAAACTAATGGTAACAGGAATATTTCCATCGGAACATTATATTAACCGATATGAGTTTAGCGATATCAGCCAGGCTTTTGAAGATTCAATCCTTGCCAATAATGTAAAAGCTGTGATTAAAATGAATTAATTGTGAGTGAATTAAAGTCTTTTATCAACAAATTGGATAATAATATATGCATACAATTTTCATAACCGGGGGTACAGGTTGCATTGGTTCAGTGACTATATATAAGCTATTACAATCGGATCAAGTAGGAAAAATTGTTGTTGCTTCAAGATCTGGTAATTATGAGACTTTGAAATTATGGCTTGGCGAAAAGATGGACCCCAGACTGGAGTTCGTTACCCTGGATGTTGCAGATTACGAGGCCATATCAGAATTACTTCCAAAGATAAACCCAACACATATTATACATTTAGGCGCTTACCAGAGCCCGGACTGTTCGAAAGCTCATATTAGGGGAATGGAAATAAATACAGGCGGTACCATGGCCCTTTTTGATGCCGCAGAAAAATTGACAAATCTAAAAAGGTTTGTGTTTGCAAGTTCTGCTGCAGTGTATGGGATGAGAGCCATGTATCCGGAATCAACCATTAAGGAAGATGCCCGGCTGGCGCCACCAAATCACTATGGGATCTGGAAACTGGCAGGTGAACACCTTGCACGCTTGTTTTATGACAATACAAATATTCCTACGGTCTGCCTCAGAATTAATACAACCTATGGAAAAGGAAGGGATAAGGGTAAAACTTCAGCGCCTACCAATGCGTTAAAGGCCATAGCAATAGGATCTGTAAACGGTGAAAAAATCCCTTTTGAAATGCCTTATGGCGGAAGGGAGAATTATCATTTTGTAGAAGATGTAGGATCTCATTTTGCTGAATGTACCTTGCAGGATTTTGACGGTTTTGGTGCTTTTAATATTAAAGGAAAAACTATCCCTATAGAATCATTTTTAGAAATTGTACAAGAGGAGGCTACCAGACTTGGAATAGGGGAGTTTGCAGAACTTTCTGTTACTGATGGAGCACCTCCTAATTTATTTGTTTCCGATTTAAACCATGAGAAAATAGAGGGAACGTTTAATAACTTACCCTTAACCTCTGTTTCTGAAGGAGTTCGGATTTCCCTGCGGGAATTCGTAAAAATTGCAAATACGGGAGTTTTAAAATATTCATTAGAAAGTTCATGAAGACAATAGGAGTTGGATTAATTGGAGCAGGAGATATTGCCGACCTGCATGCGGAAGCCATTAACGGGCTTCCGGGGGCCGAACTGTTAGGACTATGGAACAGAACTGCTGAGAAAGGCCAGAAAAAAGCAAAGCAGTTTGGGTGTTCTGTTTACACAACCGTGGATGAAATGTTGCGCGATCCTAAGATAGATGCGGTTTTTGTACTCACAAATATGGAAACGCATTGCGAATACACCATAAAGGCAGCCAGGGCCGGGAAACACGTATTGGTTGAAAAACCCGCTGCATCCAACATTCAGGAGTTGGAAAGAATGCAAAAAGCGGTAAAAGAGGCCGGGGTAAAATGTATGCCCGTTCATAATTATATTTATGAATCTGGCATTTTAAGAGCAAAATCGATGATTCAGAATGGTAGCCTTGGCGACATTACCCAATTTTATATGATGTATAATATTCATCACGCAGATAATATCAGAGTACGCTACCCCGGTGTTATAAGACAGATTTTAACGCATCATTGCTATACCATGCTCTATCTTGCCGGAAAACCCAAAACTATATCCTGCCTGAAGCATACTGTAGACCGTACAATTGCCCCACAGGAAAATGTTGCAATGGCCAATATACAAATGGAGAGCGGCGTACTTAGCCATTTATCGGCAAGTTTCGCGAATGACGACCATGCCGGGGATCCATGGACCTGCATAATAAAGGTAATTGGAACAAAGGGAAGTACCCGCTATAGCTATCGGGATTGGGTTATAAATG
>NZ_CAMYIP010000183.1:0-3884 GCF_947258525.1 uncultured Eudoraea sp. | reverse complement strand
GAGGAGCCACTTTCAACGTTGGAAGATGCTATAAGCTGTCAACGAATTATTGAAGCTTGCGAACGTTCTGAAAAAGAGGGGATCCATGTGGAGTTTTAATTAAAGAGCTAATGAACCTGGTAGCCGGAAATGTTATAAGTACAAAGAGAAAAATGAAAATTTCAAAATTATTTTTTTGCGCATTTTTTGTTCTGGCACTGAATTCATGTGGCAAAAAAAGCAATATCCTGGAGCTCAAAAAGGGGACTAATATTGTTCTTATTGGCAATAACCTGGGTTCCCGGATGATGAATTTTGGTCATTTTGAAACAGAATTGCAGTTGCGTTACCCGGATAGTCTCCTTACGATTAGAAATATGTGCGATGGGGGCAATACGCCGGGCTTCAGACCACACTCTTCCAGAAATTCTCCATGGGCTTTTCCGGGAGCAGAGAAGTTTCAGACCGAACTGGGGGAACCATCGGGAAGTATTGGGCATTATGAAACGGAAGATGAATGGCTGAGCAGACTGAGAGCAGATATTATAATCGCATTTTTTGGTTATAACGAATCCTTTCAGGGTAAAGAAGGTCTGGAGAATTATAAAGCTGAATTGCACGCTTTTATTCAGCATACTTTAGATCAGAAGTACAATGGTGAAACAAGCCCACAATTAGCTTTGGTTTCTCCTATTGCTTTTGAGGACCTGACCGCCAAATTAGACCTGCCAAATGGCGTAGAAGAGAATAAAAACCTGGCTATGTATACTCAGGCCATGAGAGAAGTAGCTGCAACAGATAGTATACTATTTGTAGATGCATTTGAAGCCTCCGGCAAATGGTTTACTTCTGAAATAAAGGATTTAACCGCAGATGGATTTCAACTAAACGATTTTGGCTATCAAAAGCTATCAAAGTTTTTGGCAGACCGGATATTTGGAAATGAGAAGAGAAAATCAGAAGAGAATCGTACCATGGTTCAGGAGGCCGTCATTGATAAAAACTGGTTTTGGCATAACGATTTTAAAATACCAAATGGAGTGCATGCAAACGGCAGGCGTTTCAATCCTTTTGGCCCCGACAACTATCCTTTTGAAATAGAAAAAATACGACAGATGACGGCCATTCGGGATACTGCAATTTGGGCTGCATTAAGAGGTTCTAAGATAGATTTAGCAGCGGCAGATGCCAAAACTCTTAAACTTCCTCCTGTAAAAACCAATTATGATCCGGGTCAAGGCGATGTTGAAGCAGGTTATCTGTATGGAAAAGATGCGTTGGACAAGATCGATGTAGCCAAGGGTTATAAAATAGAATTGTTTGCCTCTGAAAAGGAATTCCCGGACCTAGCCAATCCTGTACAGCTGTCCTTTGACAACAAGGGCAGACTTTGGGTAGGTGTAATGCCCAGCTATCCCCATTACAAACCGGGCGACAGTAAACCAAACGATAAGTTGCTCATTTTGGAAGATACTGACAATGATGGCCTGGCCGATAAGCAAACTACATTTGCTGATGGGCTTCACCTGACTATTGGTTTTGAATTTGCACCTGAAGGTGTATACGTGTCTCAGGGAACAAATCTCATCTTACTCACGGATACTAATGGTGATGATAAGGCCGATACAAAAGAAATAATACTGAGTGGATTTGACGACCATGATACGCATCATGCTATTAGCGCCTTTTCGGCAGACCCTTCCGGGGCGCTTTACATGGGAGAAGGTGTGTTTTTACATACTAATGTGGAGACCGCATATGGCCCGGTAAGGGCTACCAATGGAGGATTTTATCGTTACAGCCCACAAAGGCATCATTTGGAGCGTACCGCTCAACTTCCTATTCCAAACCCCTGGGGAATAGCTTTTGATGAATGGGGCCAGAATTTCTTTGCTCATACATCTGGACCAGATGTTACCTGGATGATGCCCGGATCTATTAAGCCAAGATATGGACAGGCCTCCCCATTACCCAAAAATCTTATACAGGAGGAACACCGGGTTCGTCCTACCTCTGGTTTGGAATTTATTTCCAGTCGACATTTTCCGGATGAAGTCCAGGGCGATTTGATCATCAACAACACTATCGGATTCCTGGGGACCAAACAACATACTATGGTTGATGATCCTGAATCTGCCGGATACCTAAGTGAACACAGAATGGATTTAGTGACATCTGATGACACTAATTTTCGTCCGGTGGATATGGAGTTTGCTCCCGATGGGTCGCTTTATTTGGTAGATTGGCATAATGTATTGGTGGGTCATATGCAACACAATGCCCGTGATCCTTTGCGTGATCATGTTCATGGCAGAATATATCGGATTACTTATCCATCCAGGCCTCTCGTTAAGCCGGCGAAGATCGTTAATGCAAGTATTGATGAGTTATTCGATAATTTAAAACTTCCTGAATACCGGACGCGGTACAGGACAAGAAGGGAATTACGTGCCAGGGATTCTTCTGAAGTACTTGCTAAAATTAAAGACTGGGTGAGTGACCTTGATAAAAATGATAGCAAATATGAACACCATGTTCTGGAAGCCTTATGGGTAAGTTGGGGATTGAACCAAATTGATGATGATCTTTTAAGGCAACTCTTAAATGCTGAGGATTACAGAGCAAGAGCTGCCGCAGTACGAGTTTTGAGGTATGCTGGTCATCAGATCCCGGACCAGGCAAACCTATTGAAAATAGCTGCCAAAGATGATAATCCCCGAGTGCGACTTGAAGCCTTTGTTGCCGGATCGTGGTTAGAAAAGGAATCCGCAATTGCTGTACTTGAGGCTGCAGGTCAGAAACCACTGGATGATTGGATGAAGTTACCTTATGAGGCTGCAATAGCACACATTAATGGTCATAATTTGGGGCAGGACCCGGAAACAAAAGGTATAAAAACCGAACTTAAGGGAAAAGAACTCGCATTGTTTATTAAAGGCGAAGAAATATATAAAAGAGAGGGCTATTGTATAACCTGTCATCAGCCGGATGGAAGAGGTTTAAGTGCCTCCCAATTTCCACCACTGGCTGGGGTAAAATGGGTTACAGGTAGTGAGGACCGCCTAATTAAGCTAACACTCAAAGGGCTTATGGGACCTATTGATGTTAAGGGAAAAACATATCCCGGCCAGGTTCCTATGACTCCATTTGGTGGTATGCTGGACGATGAAGAAGTGGCAGCTGTATTAACGTTTGTAAGGAATGCTTTCGGAAATAAGGCCTCTGCTGTCTTACCTAAAAAAGTAAGGGAAGTAAGGAATAATATTGAGGATAAAGAAGGCTTTTATACTGCGGAAGAGCTTTTAAAGGAACATCCAATTAACTAAGCACCTGCACCAAATTCAAATATTTTGTCCATTGGAAGCCACTTTTCACCAGGTTTGGCGAAAGGTAAGGCCTGCTGATAATTCCACATTAAAACCTCCCATTCCTGTACTTTTTCATTATGGGCATCAAGTTTTGCTTTTCTATCAAAAGAAAAATGGTCTTCTACTTCAATAAGCATAAATAAACGGTTTCCAACACGATAGATTTCCATGTGATTAATACCAGAGTTTTTGAGGCTATCCAATACTTCGGGCCATACATTGGTATGATACTCCTCATATTTGGCTATTAGTGTATCGTCATTTTTAAGATCTAATGCGAGACAATGTCTTTTCATGATTTTGTTTTTTCTTAATAATGATTTTTAAAGGTCAGAATCAAAAATAAAGCTATCTAATTCAGCAGAAGACCAGGGTGTTATCTTACCTTGAGTCCGAAACCTTATTTTTCCAACTGTGCCATTTGAAATGGCCTCGGCAGAATTTCCCCAGCTATTTCTAATATAGGTAGAAATGGCAGCTATGTCTTCATTTTGCAGTGTGGAGAATGAAGGCATATTAGGTAATATTTCAGGAATC
>NZ_CAMYIP010000182.1 GCF_947258525.1 uncultured Eudoraea sp. | reverse complement strand
TTAGTGGTACTCATCCTATAGATGTAGCGAAAAGCCATGCAAAATCGCGTAAGACACTTGGCATTATATCATTGCTTCTTATCATTCTCATTGTCGTTTTGTATTTTACAACCTCAAGAAAATCTGATTTAACAAAGACTTCAATAGGCAGCGAAAAACCCCTTACTACTACCCGGAATGTATTAAAAATGGATGTTACATGGTCGCCAGGCGGAAACATGTTCGCTTATGCCATGCATAATGGTGAAGATGTTAATATCCAATTTGAATCAAAAGAAGGAGGGAATAGTATATCCCTCACGAATGAACCTACCGATGAAATTTTACCGCGATGGTCACCGGACGGATCAAAAATTAGTTATTTATCAGATCGAGGTTCTGGATTCGATCTCTTTTGGCGGCCTGCTACTGGTGGGACCGAAAGAAAAATAGCTGAAACTAATTTGCACTCCATGGAAAATTTTGGGGAATACCTTTTGGCAATGGGTGCTATGCCCTGGTCATCCGATGGAAACAGAATCATTTTACCCAAATTGAGTAAATCAGGTGAAATTAGTCTTTGGGAAGCCGATCTTGTGTCTGGCGATGAGAAACAACTGACATTTCCTGAACCAGGTGGAATTGACTTATGGGGATCACGATCTTTTGATGGTCAGCAGATCGTCTTTCAGAGGAATGGAAATATTTGGCTAGTCACTAAGGAAGGCAAAGAGTTACCATTGTTGGAAGATCAATACTTAAATGTTAATCCAACATGGTCCACAGATCCTGATATCGTCATTTTTTCATCCTACCGTGGTACTTTTCTCCAAATATGGCAAGTATCCATTTCTTCTGGCAAATTAGAACAGCTGACCTTTGGTGAAAGTGACAAATTAGCCCCTATAGTAAACAAACAGGGTATTCTTTCCTATCACCATTTTAGCCACACTACCGATTTGTTTTCAGTGGATATGAATGGATTGGAAACCACTCAATTGACGTATTATAATGGGAATAATTTTCACCCCAGAATATCGCCTGATGGGAAAAAATTAGTTTACGATTCTGCTCGAACAGGCAATAATGATATATGGCTATTTGATTTAATTTCTAAGGAGGAAATTAATTTAACAAATCACCCGGCTCTGGATATTAAGCCGGACTGGTCGCCAGATGGCAAGGAAGTGGTGTTTATTTCGCAAAGGAATGGAGAATATATGCTCATGAAGCTAAACCTGGATAACAGGAGAACAGAGCGATTAACAAAGGAAATCATTAGGTTGCCGAATTTTCTATATGATTATGCGATGAATGTCAGGTGGTCACCAGACGGGAAATCTATTGGTTACCTTGCCACCGGGGATAAAGGACGTTCACTTTGGATCATCGATAGTAATGGTGAAAACCAGCAAGTGGCGATAGAAAGCATTCATAGCTTTGATTGGTATCAGGGAAGTGACATGGTGGTTTACAACAAAATAGCGAAATCCTTGTATAATGAACGGTTGACAGAAATTTTTGTCAAAGCAGATGGCACTGGAGTTGGTTTTATCCATGGTCCCGGCCATTGGAATATGGACGTTTATTTGCTTCCTCTAAAACCTCCATCACAAGAAACAGGATTCCCGACTCCTATAGGGAAACCTATTCAACTGACCAATGGGGAAGGAAAATGGCATGCACACAATTGTGCCTGGTCACCGGATGGAAACACAATGATTTATGTGAGGGATGAGGATGTCTGTAATATTTATGAATTGACTGGTCGTAAATTCTGATTGGGACAAAATCTTAAATGAGGAAAGTAAATTCAATGATTATAAAAATAAGGGGCACTAACAAAAGATAAATTGCATTAAAACGAACCACAAACCGTTGTCAATACCTCCTACAAGAGCAACATCGGTGATTCTATCTAATGTGGTGGTCTTCTATTTAAATATTATTAGACTGATTTTTAGTCCTTTATATTAATTCATTATCTTAGTTTACATAAGCATGTTACCATCAATACCTATATCCCATTGTTGGCAACAATTTAAATATTTAGACATGAACCTAAAATTAATTTCTTTATTATTCATAGCTATCTTGTCTTGGACAAATATGAGCTATTCTCAATCCGAGCTGCAATTAGTTAATATAGGTGACTTCAAAACGACCAATGGGGATATCATTAGAGACTGTAAAATAGGCTATCGAACATTTGGTAAGTTGAATGCCGATAAAAGTAATGTGGTTTTAATGCCTACATGGTTCACTGGAACAAGTGAAAAAACAATTAACCAAGGTTTTACAAGCCAAATAATGGATACGACAGGTTTATATTTCGTAATTGTAGATGCCCTAACTAATGGTTTTTCAGCATCACCTTCAAACTCACAGGAATTTCCTAATATATCAATTCGGGATATGGTTAATTCTCAATATGAATTAATGGTAAATCACCTTGAAATAGAACATTTATTTGCAATTGTGGGTTTTTCTATGGGTGGTATGCAGACATTCGAATGGGTTGTAGCTTACCCTGTTTTATGGATAAAGCAATTCCCATTTCAGGTAGTCCAAAACAATCTTCTTACGACATACTTGTTTGGCAAACTATGGCGGACTTGATTTCAGAAGCCGAGCAAGAATCACAAAAACTTGATTTCGCCTATAAAAGGGCACATCACATTTTACTTATGAATGTTTGGACACCAACTTTTTTTGCAAAAACTCATAGTCCCGATAGTCTTAATATTCTTCTTAATAATGAATATTCCCAATTGATGAAACCAGAGGATTATCTTGGAGGAATAAAAGCAATGATACCACATGATATCTATAAAAGTGTTGGCAGCGATATAAAGGAGATTAAAAATATAATTAAAGCGGATATGCTAATTGTTTCTCCAACACAAGATCACCTAGTAAATCCACTTTCATCCATCGAATTAGCTAAAGAGTTAAATGCTGAGTTAGTTACTTTAGAAAGTGATTGTGGTCATGCGGCATTTGCCTGTGAAAGTGAGAAAGTTAAGGTTGCTATTACAGCATTCTTAAATGATAGATAAGGTGGAAAGATAAGCTGGTTACAACATTGTATAAAAGCCAGTGAAAAAGGCTTTTATACTTATCCCATAGGTCACATTCAGCCGAAGCTGACCTTTTCTTGAACCCCAACTCACCAAAACATCAGTGATAGTGTCAAATGTGGTAGTCTATTGTAAATCTACCCCAACCACCCCTCTCTATCAAGCGACCGGTATTGAATGGCTTCGGCTATACACCCGAATGTGTAACTCTCAATTACAGACTATAGAAGCTAAGGCAAGAGGTTACAAATCCTTTGTATAAAATCAACCCCGTTATTTTATATCATAAAATCATTAATTAAATATTTCAGTATCTTGGTGAAGTAACTAACAACCAATACTTCATGATCAACTTCTTTCGTAAAATACGGCAACGTCTTATTACCGAAAACAAATTCAGCAAATACCTCTTGTATGCTATTGGGGAGATTGTACTTGTGGTCATTGGGATTTTGATTGCACTGTCCATAAATAATTGGAATGAAGGGAGAAAGAATAATTTAAGACTCACTTCACATTATCTAGAATTAAAAGATGAATTAAATTATGATTTAGAAAGGTGGCAAGATTTAGTGAACCAATTAATTGCAATAGATAGTATGGGTATCTATTTGAGATCCTTTCTTGATGATGAAATTGTAGCAGTAGATTCAATTAAACTCAAGAGATCATTTTTATCTGCTGGATGGTATGCAACATTCAGTATTTCAAGTGTAGCGTACAATAACCTTGTCAGCAGTGGAGATATTCACTTAATAGAAAACAAAAAACTTAAAAGAAAATTAGGGAGTATTCATGCAAAGGAGGGATGGGGTCAATCTGCTCTTTATGGAATAGTGAATCAATCAATTGAAGATTATCACAATTACAGGCATAGATTTACTGAACCTATGATGACTAGGACTTTTTTTAACAATAATATTGCCGCAGTTACTGATTCTCAAAATTTTGAAACTCTTGATAAAACCTTAAATGATTTCTCAATCACTTGGAATAATGTAAAAAGGGATCAAGAGTACTCAATAAAGTTAGACAGGTTGTTAGAAGGAAGGCTAACTCAAAAAATGCACTATTACCTATATAGGGAAGAAATGTTAGAAATCCTCGATCTTCTCGATGAAGTATTAAATAGTAAAAAACAATATGCATCATAATTATCTATGAGTTCCGTTTGGCCTATGTCAACGACAGTTTCACGCAAAAGCGAATAAGGAAGGATTAATTTAACCAGGCAAATTAAAGTGGGAAAAATAACGAAAAGCTAACAATGTTCCCCAACCACCAATACATCTGTTACTCTCTACAATGTGGTGGTCTTCTATTTAAATATTATTAGACTGATTTTAAGTCTTTTATATTAATTCATTACCTTAGGTAGAACAACCAACTTTAACTTTACATGATTGGCTTTTTCCGTAAAATCCGTAAACAACTCGCTGATGATAACCAATTCTTCAAATATTCCAGATATGCCATTGGAGAGATTATACTAGTCGTGATTGGTATTTTAATTGCACTACAGGTAAATAACTGGAATGAGTTTCAAAAAGATCGGGAAATAGAAAAAAAAGCTCTTTTGAACCTTGTTGAGAATATGGAATTGACCATCAATAAAGCCGAACGTAAGATAGCAAGAATCCAAAGGCATAACAAATCAGGTCAAATAATCTTTGCTGCCATTAAAAACAGCGATCAAACTATAGACACCTTAGGCCGGCATTTTCATTGGGCTTTGATGAACCATGCAAATTTAGCATTATCAAAAGCTGGCTATGAGTCTTTAAAGAATATCGGTTTTGAAATAATAAGAAATGAAATATTGAAAAAAGAGATCGTCAACCTTCATGAGAATACCTATATAGAACTGAGTCGAATGCAGAAGTGGGGCGAAGAGGTTAGGCCTGATTTAGATACTTATTTAATTGATCATTTTATTAGGTATAATAATGGTAACTGGATGCCAAGAAATTTTAATGAAGTAGCTAAAGATCATTATTTCTATGGCTTAATCAATATTGCGGAGGGACAGAGAAATTTTTATATGAGGGAATATAAAAAAATGCTTGTTGAGACTAAGAGAGTTCTTCAGCTTATCCAGGATGAATTGGGAGAAGTAAATTAAAATATAGCTAAAAGTGCATGCAACTTATCAAACTAAGGCAAAACTGTTACGCTTTATTAGGTGGTGGTCTTCTATTAATTATTTTTAGACTGATTTTAAGTCTCTTATATTAAATCATTACCTTAGGAAGAACAACCAACCACTTCACATGATAAAATTCTTCCGAAAGATTCGCCAACAACTTCTATCTCAAAACAAGTTGAGCAAATACCTCTTTTATGCCATTGGCGAAATTTTACTTGTTGTCATCGGTATTTTGATTGCTTTAAGTATTAATAATTGGAATGAAGAAAGAAAACAAAGGGTTGAAGAAATTAATATACTCAAAGGACTGAAGAAAGATTTTCAATCCGATATAAGAGACTTCCAGATAGGCACTGGAGAGTACAATACTATTAGCACATCCATAGACCATATTCTGAAAAGTTTGGAAAATAACGAAACCTATAATGACTCTTTGGATAAATATTTTGCCCAAACTGTAGCTTGGCCCTTAGCCGTCATACATAAAAATTCCTTCGATGCCCTAAAATCTAAAGGGGTGAGTCTTATTTCTAATGATTCATTACGTCAAGCCATTTTATTTTTTCATGGTACAAGGTATATAAGTATAAAAAATTGGGAAAGCTTAAGTAATAGAGACATATATTTTGAAGAAATGATCAAAAGGTTTGACAAGGTTGAACCATGGAAGTACGATAGCCCCGGAAAATTCAGTCGCGGTAAAATGAAACCAAATAACTATGCTGCTCTTCGAACTGACACTTTGTATATGTCTATTCTTAGAACAATGAAAAGGGATGCTGAGGATCTTATGAACGGTCGTTACTTTAACGTAATACAAAATTTGGAAAATCTAATAATTGACATAGATAAAGAAGTGGATAGGCTAGATAATATGACATTTTAAAATCTATCGATTATACTTTTATTTATTCCCAGGTTAGCGCGAGCATCATGCCCAGGGTAGCCCCTGATGGCGCGAGCCTAAACGTCAGGCTAACTCATCCACCCCCCTGTCCAAACTTCTATGCTGAATGGCCTTAATGATTCAACGGAATGTGTAACTCTGAAATACACGAAACTGAAACCTACCACAACATCCTATTAATCCTTGGTATATAATAAAAACTCATTACTTTCTATCAAAAAAATCATGAATTAAATATTTACGTACCTTGATAAGGAATCCGCCAACTTATTCTTTTGATGATAAAGTTCTTTAGAAAAATTAGACAACGCCTACTAACTGAAAACAAACTCAGCAAATACCTGGTTTATGCCATTGGTGAAATTATACTGGTAATGTTTGGTATTCTGCTGGCATTACAGGTTAATGATTGGAATGAGCAGCGCAAAAATAACGATTTGGAAAGAGAATTTTTAAACGGGCTAAGAGCAGATTTGGTAATAGACAGAACCTATTACAGCAAACGCATCCAAGACGCGGAAAATTATATCAGGATTAACCGTAATTTTATTATGGAGCTTTATGAAGAACAACAAAATTATACCGATGTTCAAAATTTATTTGAAAAATTAAGCCTGTACTCCGACCTACTAACCATACACAAATCAACCTATCAGGAATTGGTTAATGAGGGGAAATTAAATCTGATACGAAACAGGGAACTGCAATTAGCCCTAATTTATTATTACAGAGATACTGAGATAGCTGAAAAACATATAGAAGAATTTAATGTGTTTTCTATTAACAACCTTTTAATTGCCGTGGAGAAGATACCCAGTATGTTAAACCTAAAAAATAAAAAATTCTTGAATATTGATAATAAATTTGACCATAAATTTAAGGGTCAATATGAGTTTATGAACGACCCACAATCCGCTAAATTTCAAATAAGCGAAAACGTAGCAACTCTTTATACTACAAAGCAAATGGTTTTTCTAACTTATTATGAAGATTTGAAGGGCCAAACCAATTATTTAATTGAGTCAATTGATTCAATTTTTGAAAACTAAAACCAAGGGTCAGACTTAATTATGATAGGCTTCTTCCGCAAAATCCGCAAGAAACTCGCAGACGACAACAAGCCTTTAAAATACATGAGGTATGCTATTGGTGAGATTTTACTGGTTGTGATTGGAATATTGATTGCTTTAAGTATTAATAATTGGAATGAGCACAGAAAGGAAAAATTAATTGAAGACAAACTTCTTTCAGAATTAATAATTGATTTAAAAGGAGATTTAGAACAAATGAATCAAGCCAAAACAACTGGCAATAGAATAATTAAGGCATACGAATCAATCGTATATTCATTAGAAAATGATTTACAAATGTCTGATTCGTTAGCCCAACATTTTAATTACATAACAACAATATTTATCTGGTTCAATCCCAATCAATCTACTTATGAAAATTTAAAATCAATTGGATTTACCATACTTTCTAATGATAATATTAGAAAGGAAATTCAAAATCTTTATGGTGTTGAATACAGGTCATTTGAGAAAAGGCAAGAATTATTTAATTCGGAATATCTACAAACTCTGGACCCATTGCAATCAGAATATCTCATAATCAGCAAGGGTAATTTTCCAAGAGATTACAATGCTTTAAAAGACAATTTCTTATTTATAAATACTCTAAATAACATGAAAGCATTGCATAGTTGGAATTTGCATTCTATTTCTGATTTTAATAAGACCATAAGCAAATTAATAGCAGACATTGAAACTGAACGAATTAAATGATAAAATTCGTTAGATAAATAACGAAAGGCTAACAACGGTTATATTATATTGTGGTTATATGAACAACCGCTCTTTCAACTCTTGTGAAGGTCGATTACCTGTTAAATAAGCAAGACAGATTGGGGTTTTATCTACGAAGTGGAGCATGGTGGACATAGACACTATGAGATGTTCAAAAATACCTAGATCACCGTTTCGGCATGGTCAGTTATCCAACAGACAAAGCATTTGGAATAAATCCTGATAAATGGAATATATTATTTATTAAGCGGTACTTGAATCAATATTCCCCGTTCAATTAAAATCTGGCCTTAATTCAATTTTGTGTAACAAATGTGTTACAATGATAAAATAAAAAAAAGGCTACATTTCGGTATCCCTTTGATAAGTAAGCCCCTCCTCCTGGGCTTGTTGCGAAAATCGCGACACAGGCTTCTCGCCCAGGTTTTGAAAATAAAAAAAGCCACCCACTTTGTGGATGGCTTCGGTGTAGCTATGAAGCGAGCTATGCTCTGCTTTATGGCTCCTCCTCTTGGGCTTACCGCGAAAATCGCGGCACAGGCTTCTCGCCCAGGTTTTGGAAACAAAAAAAGCCACCCAATTTTTGGATGGCTTCGGTGTAGCTATTAAGCGAGCTATGCTCTGCTTTATAGCTCCTCCTCTTGGGCTCGAACCAAGGACCCTCTGATTAACAGTCAGATGCTCTAACCAAC
The DNA here is from genome assembly GCF_947258525.1 of uncultured Eudoraea sp. Lineage (GTDB taxonomy): Bacteria > Bacteroidota > Bacteroidia > Flavobacteriales > Flavobacteriaceae > Eudoraea. Next base: position 21 of record NZ_CAMYIP010000182.1, on the reverse strand, counting down.
TGAGCTAAGGAGGAATAATTC
>NZ_CAMYIP010000181.1:39293-41676 GCF_947258525.1 uncultured Eudoraea sp. | reverse complement strand
CTTAATAGATAATGAACCTTATGGAACACTGGAGAACAATGGTAGTTTACCATTTAATAAAGATTTCTTCTTTATTTTAAATGTGGCCATGGGCGGTGATCTGGGGGGTACTATAGACCCGGCATTTACACAATCTACCATGGAAGTAGATTACATAAGGGTATATCAATAAGTTTTCTTTAGTTAATTTGTTTAGCAGAAAAAAGGTTAGAAGGTTCCCCTAACCTTTTTTTGATTAAATTGTGTGGGATAAGGATGTTAGAACACTTTAGAAAGGAAATAGGACTCGAGAATTACTTCAAAAAGTAGTATTGAATCAGTTATTAGAATTGGATCTTTAGTTAGACATCAGATTACCATGGTAACTTTAATAGAAATCTAAATGTCTTTTAAAATGGAACGAAGAAATAAACAACAGCCGGTTAAAAACATAGCCGCCATGCTATCCTTATCACTGTTTTTCGTTAATTGCACAATCAAAGAAAAAGAATCGCCGGAAAAAATAGCTGCAGAACCCGAAACAAAGATTATTGCTACAACAAACATGAATGCCAGTATCTATACTACCGCCCACAAGACTGATCTGAAACTTTCTGAGACGGGAGCATTGACATTTAATGATTTTAAGCAACCTTTGGAGACTGAAATTGATGTATTGGTTGATCCTTCCAAACAATTTCAGACTTTTTTAGGAATCGGTGCAGCTTTAACGGATGCCGCTGCTGAAACTTTCTACAAACTTACCGAAGAAAATCAGGACAAATTCTTAGAAGCGTACTATAGTCAGGAAAACGGCATTGGGTATTCGTTAGGCAGAACCATTATTCATAGTTGCGATTTTTCCACTGGCAGTTATACCTATATTGAAGAAGGAGATAAAGAATTGAAAACATTTAATATAGATCATGACCGGCAATACCGACTTCCTTTTACCAAAAAAGCCATAGAAGCAGCAGGGGGCAAATTAACCATGTATGCCAGTCCCTGGAGTCCTCCCGCGTTTATGAAGACAAATAATAATATGTTGCAGGGAGGGAAGCTAAAACCAGAATTTTATCAACCCTGGGCTAACTATTATGTGAAATTTATTGAGGCTTATGAAGCAGAGGGAATCCCTTTATGGGGACTAACCATTCAAAATGAGCCCATGGCCGTACAGCGTTGGGAATCTTGTATTTATACCGCAGAGGAAGAACGCGATTTTCTAAAGAACTATCTCGGTCCAACCTTGGAAAAAGCAGGAATGGGAGATAAAAAGGTTATTGTTTGGGATCACAACCGTGATCTGTTATTTCAAAGGGCAAGTGTTATTTTAAATGATCCGGAAGCTGCGAAATATGTTTGGGGAACAGGTTTTCACTGGTATGAAGACTGGAAAGATGGTATTCCAATGTTCGATAATGTGCAAAATGTTAATGAAGTATTTCCGGATAAGAATTTAATTTTTACCGAAGGCTGTAACGAAGGTTATGATATTTCAAAAATAGAGGAAGTAAGGCTTGCCGAGCGATATGGGAGGTCTATGATAAATGACTTCAACAATGGTACGGTGGCTTGGACCGACTGGAATATTCTACTGGATGAAACCGGGGGTCCCAATCATGTAGGTAATTTATGTTTTGCCCCTGCACATGGCGACACTAAAACAGGAGAACTTACATTAACTTATTCTTATTATTACATAGGTCATTTTTCAAAATTTATCCGCCCTGGTGCCAAAAGGATTAGCAGTGTTTCAAGTTCAAATTCCTTGCTTTCAACTGCATTTGTAAATGCAGATGGTAGTGTGGTGATCGTCGCTATGAATCAAAGTGATGCTCCCTTGGAATACAGCATTACGATGAATTCAAAAACAGCAAAAGTTGATATTCCCGGAAATGGGATTCAAACCATTGTTATGTCAGAATAATAGTTGTTCTTTTATTACCATTAAACCTAACTAAATAACCAACCAATTAATACTGAAAATCATGTCAGAATCCGGTCCAGAAGTTAAAATGAATAAGTCTTATACCATACTCATAAGCCTCATAGTGGCTCTGGGAGGTTTTTTATTGGGTTTTGACAGTGCTGTTATATCTGGAGCGGTAAAAGGTATCACTGTTTATTTTGAAATGACAGAATGGATGCTGGGATTTTCAGTAGGCTGCGTAGTTTTCGGAGCTATGGCGGGAAACTTATTGGCAGGACCTATGAGTGATATGTTTGGCAGAAAGAAGATATTGATCATTGTAGCGGCACTTTTTACTATCTCCGCTTCCTGGTCCGCTTTAGCAACAGGGTATACAGAGTTTATTATTGCCCGGATTATAGGAGGCATCGGAATTGGTGGAGCCATCTTAATTGCACCCATTTACATCGCGGAAATAGCACCTCCAAAACT
>NZ_CAMYIP010000181.1:1399-39263 GCF_947258525.1 uncultured Eudoraea sp. | reverse complement strand
TTGAATATAGTAATTGGTATTTCCGTTGCCTATTTTTCCAATTATTTCCTTGTAAATATGGAAGGTGAAAGCTGGCGCTATATGTTGGGTGTTGAAGCCATTCCTGCAGCAATTTATTTTTTAGCACTCTTTACAGTACCAAGAAGTCCAAGATGGTTGATAAGGAAATTGAACGAAGTAAAATTGGCAAGAAAGATTCTGGCTAAGATTGGCGGTGAAGAATATGCCGAAGTTACCATTGCAGAGATTCAGCGGGGAATATCTGCTAAAGAAGAAAAAGGAACCCTTGCAGATCTGTTTAAATACAGAAATCGCACCATCATGATAATTGCAATTGGGATAGCATTTTTTCAGCAGATTACAGGGATAAATGCGGTCTTTTATTATGCCCCTACGATATTTGAACAAGCCGGAGGAAGCACAGATTCCTCATTTTTACAGGCTATTGTGGTAGGGCTTACGAACCTTGTATTTACCCTGGTGGCTATATGGCTAATTGATAAGTTGGGCCGAAAACCACTTTTACTGATAGGGACTACTTTTATGACTATTGCACTTTTGATGGCTGCTTTCGCATTTAATAGTGCAACCTATGATTTTAATGAGAAGACCCTTGCTAAAATAAGCAACAATGAAATTAGAACAGCATTATCAGATTTTAAAGGTAGGTCATACGAGAGCCAGTCTGCACTTTTTGCGGAGGTTGAACCTGCCATGAATCAGGAATTGTTTCTGAAGTTTAAACGTAATGAAATCACTAATTTTATACAAATCAACGCTACTTTGGTATTGATTGCTATCCTGCTGTATGTTGCCTCCTTTGCCATTTCTTTGGGACCGGTTATGTGGACATTGATTTCAGAGATTTTCCCCAGTAAAATAAAAGGAATTGCAATTTCAGCAGTGGGCTTTTTTAACTCTTTGGTAAGTTTTTCTGTCACCCAGGTATTTCCCTGGGAATTATCCAATCTGGGACCAACGGTGACTTTCGCCCTTTATGCATTATTATCCTTCTGCGCCATATTCTTTGTACATAAATTTGTTATTGAGACTAAGGGACGAACACTTGAAGAAGTCCAGGAAATATTAATCAGGAAATAAATCAATAAATGAGACAAATTATTTTTTTAGTTTGTTTTTGTGTTTTTTTTTCATGCAAAGATAATTCCGTTAAAAAAGATATTGCAGGTGATACTGAGTTCAACCCGGGCCCGGCCAGGGTTGAAATTATGTTCAAGGATAGTAAATATGCTCTATTAGTCAATAAAGAACCTTTTTATATTAAGGGGGCGGGTTTGGAATTTGGAGATGTCAGTTCTCTTGCCAGCCATAAGGGTAACTCCTTCAGGACCTGGCAAACCGACAATGGTCAAAAAACAGCATTGGAAGTTCTGGATGAAGCGCAGGAAAATGGCTTAATGGTAACCATGGGAATTAATGTTGGCAGAGAACGCCATGGCTTTGATTATAATGATGAAACTGCCGTAAATGGGCAATTGGAAAGAATTAAAAAAGAGGTGATAAGCATAAAGGATCATCCTGCCCTTTTGATATGGGGTATAGGCAACGAACTAAACCTCAGTTATGAGAATCCTAAAGTGTGGGATGCTGTTAATGAAATTTCAAGAATGATCCATGAGTTAGATCCAAATCATCCTACCACTACAAGCCTTTCCGGCATCTCGCAAAAAGAAATTAATTACATCAAAGAACGATGTCCGGATCTCGATATTTTGTCTATCCAGATGTATGGAGAATTACCTGCAGTACCTGCCCTGATCAGGGAGTATGGATGGGATGGCCCTTATATGATTACAGAATGGGGTGCCACGGGGCATTGGGAAGTTCCAAAGACACAATGGGGAGCTCCCATTGAAGAGCACAGCTCACTTAAAGCAGCCAATTATTTAAAGCGTTTTAAGCAGGGTATTGAGGCAGATACCTTACAATGTATTGGTTCTTACGTTTTTCTCTGGGGGAATAAACAAGAGCGTACACCAACCTGGTATGGTATCTTTCTGGAAAATGGTCAGGAAACAGAATCTGTAGATGTAATGCACTACATATGGAATGGAGAATGGCCGGATAATAGAACGCCTCAGATTGTATCATTTACTTTAGATGGAAAGACGGCCTACGACAATGTTTTTTTACAAGCCGATAAGATGTACAATGCTGAAATTAAACTGGTTGATTTTGAAGACGATACCATAAGCTATACTTGGGAAGTATTGCATGAAAGCACAGAGACCAAAGAAGGAGGTGATTATGAAGAACGCCCGGCCGCCCTGGAAAGAGCAATAATTTCACATAAAGATGGAGCTGCTAAAATTAAAGTACAGGAAAAAGGAACATACAGGTTATTTGTTTATGCAGATGATGGAAATAATCATTCAGCAACTGCGAATATTCCATTTATGGTAAACTAAATGACTAGATAAAATTAGAATATAAAGTTTGAAGTAATATATTAATTCAGGAGTTTTTTTTAAGTTTAGAACAATCAAATTATCATTAAATGAATCAACGCAAAATATACTTAGGTGATATAAAAGCTCATTTTGAAAAACCCGAAATAAAAGGAGAACCTGTACTCATGGAAAATGAAAGTTTTTATAAAATTTCAAACAGCCATGCCATGAGACCATTTTTCATGAGTATTGTAAGTGATTCGGATCATTGGATGTTTATTTCCAGTAATGGGGCACTGAGTGCCGGAAGAAAGAATAGTGACAGCGCAATTTTTCCCTATTATACGGATGATAAAATTACAGAATCGAATGAGATTACTGGCAGTAAGACCATACTTCAAATCCATAAAGATGGCAAGTCTTTACTTTGGGAGCCTTTTTCTGAGCGTTACGAAGGGGTATATACAATTACCAGAAATTTATATAAAAACAGTTTCGGCAACAAAATAATCTTTGAAGAAATTAATGAGGATTTGGGCTTAACATTCCGCTATCAATGGAATTCATCTGACTTGTATGGATTTGTTAAAAAGTCGACACTCGTAAATAATTCAAAAAATGACGTTCAGCTAACTATTTTAGACGGAATTCAAAATATATTGCCTTACGGTATCCATGAGGACTTGCAGAATAACAGAAGCAACCTTGCCGATGCCTATAAAAAAAGTGAACTGGAAGTAGAAATAGGACTGGGCATTTATGCTTTAAGCGCAGTAATTGTTGATAAGGCGGAGCCAAGCGAAGCGCTAAAGTCGACTATTGCATGGTCTCTTGGGAGTAACAAACCTACACATTTAATTTCCTCTCTACAGCTTGATAATTTTAGAAAAGGATTGCCAATAAATGACGAAATTGATATCAAAGCAGAAAAGAGCGCTTATTTCATCAGTTCAAAAGTTAAACTTAGTCCCAATTCGGATAAAGACTGGATAATTGTGGCTAACTTAAATCAGGGACCATCCGATGTGCAAGCTATATCTTCATTATTAAAGTCCGAAAAAGGTTTATATAATAAAGTTTTGGAGGATATAGAATTGGGTACACAAAACCTGAAAGAACTGACCTATTCCGCGGATGGTTTGCAAGTAACATCGGATAAACTTCAAAATACAAGACACTTTTCAAACGTATTATTTAATATAATGCGAGGTGGTATTTTTGATGACGGTTACAATATAGACAAGAACGATTTTGTAAGGTATATTGAAAAGGCAAATACAGCAGTCTCTAAGGATAATAAAAAGATATTGGAGGAAATTCCTGTTACATTTTCACTAAAGGAATTACGAAAAATCGCGGATCAAAGTCCGGATAGTAATTTTAAACGTCTTTGTTTTGAGTACATGCCTCTAAAATTTAGCCGAAGGCATGGCGATCCAAGTAGGCCTTGGAATAGATTTTCAATAAATACACGCAGTGAAATTGATGGATCTAAAGTCCTGGATTATGAGGGTAACTGGCGAGATATTTTCCAAAACTGGGAGGCTCTGGCGCACTCTTATCCCGAATTTATTGATAGTATGATTCACAAGTTTTTAAATGCCACTACATTTGAAGGCTATAATCCATATCGTGTTACTAAAGATGGCTTTGACTGGGAAGTAATAGAGCCGGATGATCCTTGGTCATATATTGGCTATTGGGGCGATCACCAAATAATTTATCTCCTGAAATTTTTGGAGATTATTCAAAATTATTATCCCTCCAAATTAGAAGCATACTTTAATCAGGAACTATTTGTTTATGCGAATGTTCCTTATAAAATTAAAAGTTATCAGGATACCCTTAAAAATCCTAAGGATACTATTGATTATGATCATGATCTTAATGATCAGATAGACAAAAGGAAAAGTGAACTGGGTGCAGATGGTGCTCTTATGACTGCAAAGGATTCTGATATTTATAGTGTAAATCTTCTGGAAAAATTACTGGCTACCGTAATGTCCAAGTGCTCTAACTTAATTCCCGAAGGAGGAATTTGGCTTAATACCCAGAGACCAGAATGGAATGATGCCAACAATGCTTTGGTTGGCAACGGTGTTTCTATGGTTACTCTTTATTACCTAAGAAGATTTTTGAAATTCTTTCAGAACTTACTTTTAAACGCAAAATTTACCAATACCGCACTTTCAGAAGAATTGGTTACATTTTTTCAGGGTCTGGCCTCCACATTGGAGCAGTATTCATATACTTTGAAAAGCAAAATATCAGATGCTGATAGAAAACTAATTCTGGATGGCTTAGGCGAGGCTGGCAGTGCCTACAGAGCCAATGTTTATGCTAATGGATTTAGTGGGAGCAAAAAAGATATTTCCAAAACTGATATACTCAATTTTGTAGAGCTGGTTTTAGAATATCTTGATCATTCCATTGATGCGAACAAAAGAGCGGATAACATGTATCATGCCTATAACCTGATGGCTGTTGAGAATGAAAATGAGATCTCTATTTCATATTTGAGTGAAATGCTGGAAGGACAGGTTGCAGTTCTTAGTGCCGGCTATCTCACTTCAGAATCATGTCTTGCGGTACTTGATGGCCTCAAGGCGAGTAGCCTGTTCAGAGAAGATCAGTATAGCTATATACTTTATCCCAACAAGGAATTGCCAAGATTTGTAGATAAGAATAATATAGCTTCAAAAAAAGTAGAACAGTCCAACTTACTGAGGCAGTTGCTTAAAGATGGAAACAAACAAATTATAGAAAAGGATGTTGCAGGCAATTACCATTTTAATGGCTCTTTCAATAATGCCAATAGCCTAAAAAATGCGCTTTCTGAACTTCCAAATGAGCAATACGGTAAGCTTATTGAACAAGATGAGGAATTGGTATTAAATATTTTTGAAGAGGTATTTGATCACAAATCATTTACCGGAAGGTCAGGGACATTCTTTGGTTACGAAGGCCTGGGCTCTATTTATTGGCATATGGTATCTAAACTGCTATTAGCTGTTCAGGAATGTTGCCTAAAAGCCATAGAAGACAATGAAAATGATGAAATAGTAGGCAGACTATTAGATCATTATTATGAAATTAACGAAGGTATTGGAGTGCATAAATCCCCTGAACTTTATGGAGCGTTTCCAACTGATCCTTATTCACATACTCCAGCAGGAAAAGGCGCGCAGCAACCCGGGATGACAGGTCAGGTAAAAGAAGATATATTGAGTAGAATTGGAGAGCTGGGCGTCATGGTAAATAAAGGTAAGCTTCAATTTAAACCTGATCTTTTAAGAAAAGAAGAATTTTTACAAAAGGGCGGATCATTGACATATACCAACGTGGATAAGCAACAAAAAGAATTGAAACTGGAAGAAAATTCACTTGGATTTACATATTGTCAAATACCAATAATTTACAAATTGGCGGAAAATGAGAATTTGAAGATTGTCTTTAGCAAGGATTCAATTATGGAATATGAAGAATTGATTCTTGATGAGGCTACAAGCAAAAAGGTTTTTGAACGAACCGGAGAAATCAATAGAATAATTGTTTCCATTAAAAAATAAATATAGAGACATGAAAAAAATTATGAAAACAACTATTTACCTGCTATTAGCTATAATAGTTTTTTCTTGCAAAGACAATACTAAAAAAGAGATTAAAACTAATTCTGTGAAGGAAGTAACAAGTTTAAGCGCAAAGGACATTCTGGGTAACCCGGAATTTTTGGCAATGTCATATGGGGGTTACAGGGATGTTGATCATGATGTTGAACCCGCCATTGAAGAACTTAAGGAAGATATGAAGCTATTGGCAGCCATGGGTGTTAAAATTGTACGCACTTATAAAGTTCACTTACCCCAGGCCACTAATTTATTGAAGGCTATTAGCGAATTAAAAGAAGAAGATTCCGATTTTGAAATGTATGTGATGTTAGGTGCATGGATAGATTGTAAAAATGCATGGACCGCTGTGCCCCCTGATCACGAACGGGAAAGTGAAGCCAATGCAAATCAAATTTTAGTAGCATCATATTTGGCAAATCAATATCCGGATATTGTAAAAATAATTGCTGTGGGTAACGAGGCAATGGTAAAATGGGCGGAAACTTATTATGTGCAACCGAGAGTGATATTAAAATGGGTAACCCACCTCCAGGATTTAAAAAAAGAGGGTAAACTTCCTGAAGATTTATGGATAACAAGCTCTGATGACTTTTCATCATGGGGTGGTGGCGGTGCTGAATATCATACCGAAGATCTTGAAAAATTATATAATGCCGTAGATTACGTCTCCATGCACACCTATCCCTATCATAACACACATTATAATCCTGAATTTTGGGGAATTCCTGAAGAAGAAGAGCAATTATCCGATATTGAAAAGATAGATGCAGCTATGCTTCGTGCAAAAGAGTTTGCAATGTCGCAATACGACAGTGTTTCAGGCTATATGAAAAGTATAGGGGTAGACAAACCAATACATATTGGAGAAACCGGATGGGCAACGACCTCTGATGGGTTCTATGGATCCTCAGGTTCCAGAGCCACTGACGAATATAAGCAAGCGTTGTATTACAAGCACATGCGCGACTGGACCAATGCAGCGGGTATTTCATGTTTTTATTTCGAAGGCTTTGATGAACCATGGAAAGATGCTGAAAATCCAAAAGGTTCAGAGAATCATTTCGGAATGATAAATATAAAAAGTCAGGCCAAATATCCAATGTGGAGTTTAGTAGACGAAGGTGTCTTTGAAGGATTAACCAGAAACGGGGAACCCATTACAAAGACCTATGACGGAGATAGTGATGCTTTGATGCAAGATGTTATGGTCCCGCCACTTGCCAGTGAAACCAAAGCTCCTGAATAATTCTAATCTACCCCAAGAGGATAATGATTAAAAAAATACAATTGAAATATTTAAGCGGCTTAATAATCCTTTTAGCCGCGATTCTTGTTTCTTGCACAGACAATCCTAAAACTGATATCGTTACTATTTCAGGACGCCAGATATTGGTAAATAATACCCCTTATGTAATTAAGGGGATATGTTATCATCCGGTGCCAAAGGGGAGTGAGAGGAGAGACTTTAGTAATTTAACTCAGGATTTGTCTTTAATGGCAGAGGCAGGTATTAACACTATTCGGGTATATGAACCAATTGCGGATAAATCTGTCCTTGACCAGATACAGGAAGCTGGTCTCAAAGTAATACTCGGTTTTGGATATGATCAGAATGGAAATAACGATATTAAGTCGGGAACGTTTATCGATTATGTCAATATGTATAAAAATCATAATGCTATACTGCTTTGGGAACTTGGTAACGAGTATAACTATCATCCCGAATGGTTTGATGATGATTTAAGAAACTGGTATACTACAATGAATGCAGCAGCTGAGCTTATTCACGAAAAAGATCCTTTACACCCGGTTACAACTGCTCATGGTGAATTGCCTGATTCATTAGCCCTGTCTTTATCGGAAAACATTGATGTTTGGGGAATGAATGTGTATCGCTGGGATGATCCTACAACAATTTTTACTGAATGGAGCGCAATTAGTTCTAAACCCATGTATTTATCCGAAGCAGGAGGAGATAGTTTTATGACCATTTCAAAAGATGGCTATGCGGAAGGAAATAACGAAAAAGCACAGGCAGATGCCAATAGAAATATTTTAAATGCTGTGTTCAATGCCACTGATATTTGTTCCGGCGTAACCATGTTCTCATTTACAGATGGCTGGTGGAAAGCAGGAAATACAGAAACACAGGATCCGGGGGGCTGGGCTCCAAATAGTACAGGTGTTCCTTATGACGGTACTCCAAACGAGGAGTATTGGGGAATGGTAGATATTGAAAGAAACAAGAAAGAAGCATTTATTGTGTTAAAAGAAAAATACACCGATCTATCTTTAACAAATTTGTAATTGTTATCGGATGAGATTAAAATCTGAAATAAACCTAAATAACCAATAGTAATCTAAAACTCTAAAAACATGTCAAATCAAAGTGCAGCAGTAAAAAATAAAGTCCCGTACGGGCAGAAAGTAGCTTTCGGGATCGGTATGCTTGCCAATCAAATGTTTCCTGCAGCGCTGGGCATATTTATGGTGGTTTTAGTACAGGATTTAGGCTTTCCGGGCTGGATGTGGGGAGTCTTGTTCTTTCTGCCCAGGGTGTTCGACTCCATCACCGACCCAATTATGGGATTCATTTCGGACAATACCAAATCTAAATGGGGAAGAAGGAGGCATTATGTGTTTTTGGGTGCTCTGATCATGGGTATTTCATTTGTCATTATGTGGCAATTGTATCGTGTAAATGGACTTGATTATAATTTCACCTATTTTTTATTATGGTCCTTTGTATTCTATTTGGGATTGACCATTTTCAGTGTACCCTATGTGGCCATGGGTTATGAAATGAGCAATGATTTTCATGAACGTACTGATATTATGGCTATTGCCCAATGGATCGGGCAATGGGCATGGGTGATAGCGCCCTGGTTTTGGGTAATTATGTATGACCAGGGATTGTTTGAATCTGCAGATGTAGCCACAAGGACCCTTGCCGTATGGGTAGGAATTATATGCATGATTTTTGCTATGGTACCTGCCATTTTTATAAAAAGTGAATCCACGCTAAATGCAGATTACTCCCCTTTGAGTTTTAAAGGAATCGGGGGAAGCTTAAAAAAGATTTTAGTAGGTTTTAAGGAGGCATTTAAATCATTGCCTTTCAGACAATTGTGCATTGCTACATTTTTGATCTATAATACCTTTTATACTATCGCGAGTTTTTCATTTTTTATCGTTGTTTATTATTTGTTTGGCGGTGATGCCGGAGCCGCCGGGGTTTGGCCTACTTTATTCGGTAGTGTTGGAGCTTTGGCTACTACATTTATTGTGATTCCTATTATCACTTTCATGTCCAAAAAAATGGGAAAGAAAAAAGCCTTTATTGTCTCACAAGCTATTTCTGTTTTAGGATATATAATGCTTTGGTTTCTATTTATTCCCGGAAAACCCTATATGTTTATTATCGCTCTTCCCTTTTTCGCCTTTGGTATTGGTAGTTTATTTACGCTGATGATGTCTATGACCGCCGATGTTATCGATTTGGATGAACTTAATACAGGAGAACGAAGAGAGGGTATTTTTGGCGCTATTTATTGGTGGATGGTAAAGTTTGGCTTCGCTATTGCAGGATTATTAACAGGTACGATAATGTCTGTAGTTGGATTTAATCCGGATGCGGCTGTTCAGCCTGATGGAGCGATTCTGGGTCTAAGGATATTTTATTCCGGATTCCCAATTCTTGGAACTCTCGTTGCCATCTATGTAATGCGCAATTATGACCTTACGGAAGAACGTGCCAATGAAATTAGTGCAGAATTAGTTAAACGTAAGAAAGCAAAAAACTAAAATTAACTTCCTATTTTCAAACCAAAAAAATTACATTCCCCAGGGTTAGTGGATATTGAATTTTTTTTGGGTTATAGAATAAAAACTAAAAATTAAATATATATAATATGTCGTATAGAGAAGGACATGAGTTTTCCCTAAAAGGAATTGATCTTACAGAATCATCAGGTGTTGATTTTGGTAAATATTCAACAGAAAAATTAAAAGAGCTATGGAGAAAAACCATGGAAAGCGGAATGCATGGATTATGTTTTAGCTTATATGAAGATGGGCAAAGGCCGGGGGATATTATTACTGAGGAACAAGTAAGAAGGCGAATGAAAATTATTCAGCCTTATACTAAATGGGTTCGTTCGTTTTCATGTACAGACGGTAATGAATTTATTCCCAAAATAGCTCGTGAATTTGGCATAAAAACCCTGGTAGGTGCCTGGTTGGGTGATGATCCGGAAATTAATGAAAGAGAAATAGAAGGCCTTATTCAATTGGCTAAAGACGGCCACGTAGATATAGCAGCAGTTGGTAATGAAGTGTTGTATCGCAATGATTTAAGTGAAGATGAGCTTTTAGAATTCATGTACAGGGTAAAAGAAGCGATTCCGGATGTTCCAATGGGCTATGTAGATGCTTATTATGAGTTTAGCGTTCATCCAAGAATAACGGAGGCTTCTGATGTGATTTTGGCAAATTGTTATCCTTATTGGGAAAGTTGCCCATTGGAATATTCTTTGCTCCATATGAAACAAATGTTTGCTCAGGCCGTTGAAGCAGGTAAGGGGAAGAAAGTAATTATTACTGAAACTGGTTGGCCGAGTGAAGGGGGTAATTTAAATGCAGCATTTGCCTCTGAAGTAAATGCTATGAAATATTTTATTAATACCCAGGTATGGTCGGCGAAAGAAGATATAGATATATTCTACTTTTCATCCTTTGACGAATCCTGGAAAGTTGGGGCAGAGGGTGACGTTGGTGCTTACTGGGGGCTTTGGGACAAACATGAAAAACTAAAATTTTAAGGTTAATATTCCAATAGTTTATAAAAGTTGTTATTGAAATATGAGTTATACTAAAGAATTAAATATAGAAGCAGGAAGGGCAATTTGTTATTCAGGTTTTCGAGAAGGTCAGAGGCCTGGAGACGTTTTTCCCAGCTATGATGAAATCAAAGAAGATCTGTTAATTCTTCATAATCACTGGAGATACCTTAGATTATACGACTGTGATAGACATGCCGAAACAGTTTTGGAGGTCATTGATAAAGAGAACCTTAATTTTAAAGTGATGCTTGGCGCCTATATTGTTGCCGAAGTAAATAATTATGGTTGTCCCTGGGGCGGATCTTATTCTGAAGAGCAACTCGAGAAAAACAAAGTCGCAAATGTCTCGCAGATCAATAAATTGATACGCCTGGCAAACAAATATCCCAATATTATTTTCTCTCTGTCTGCCGGTAATGAAGCATGTGTTGATTGGACTGACCATTATGTACCCGTTGATAGCGTTGTCAATTATGTGAAGATGATTAAAAAAGGAGCCAAACAACCCGTCACTTTTTGTGAAAATTATCTGCCCTGGCTTGATAAGTTAAAAGACCTGGTTGAAGAAGTAGATTTTATATCTATCCATACCTACCCTGTATGGGAGTATAAGAACATTCATGAAGCTATGGAATATACCAGGCAAAATTATTATACGGTAGCTGATACCTATCCAAATAAACCGGTGGTAATTACAGAGGCAGGGTGGACAACTTTTTCAAACGGAAGAGGAATTTGCCCGAGTAATGTAAGTGAAGAACATCAACGTATTTATTATAATGATTTAGTTGATTGGAGTGAAGAAGCAGAGGTGCTTACATTCGTGTTTGAAGCTTTTGATGAATCATGGAAAGGATCGGAAGAAGCTCTGGAACCGGAAAAACACTGGGGATTATTTAAAGTTGACAGAACTCCAAAACTGGTCATGAGTGAACTATACTCTCGTGAAACAGTCAGATAGAGATTTTTGACTTTAAGAGGTTTCCAAAATTCGGGTTGATTTGTATATGAGTAAGGAAATTTCTTTATTCACAGGTCCAGGCTATAAGACCGGGATGAGCATTTATTCTCACCTTTAGAATTCATTTTGTATTCCGGATCTTTGTTAAAAGAACATTTTTTACTTTTAGGTTTTGCTATCGGCTACTCAATAATCTAAAAACTTCGTAAAAAATGAAATACGGATACTTTGATGATGAAAACAGAGAATACGTAATTACAAATCCCAAAACTCCATATCCCTGGATTAATTATCTTGGAAATAAAGATTTTTTCTCATTAACATCAAATACCGGTGGTGGCTACACTTTTTATAAAGACGCAAAATTTCGAAGATTAACCCGATACAGATATAACAATATTCCGGCGGATAACGGTGGTAAGTATTTTTATATTAAAGATGGTGATACTATTTGGTCTCCCGGGTGGAAACCTGTGAAAACCGAATTGGACCATTATGAATGCCGTCATGGTATGAGTTATACAAAGTTCAAAGGAACCAAAAACGGGATAGAGGCAGAAGTTCTGCAATTTATTCCTCTGGGTTTCTGGGGCGAAATTCAAAAGGTTTCCTTAAAGAATTCTTCATCAAATAGTAAACAATTAAAGCTGTTTTCCTTTATTGAATGGTGCTTATGGAATGCTGAAGATGATATGACCAATTTTCAGAGAAACTTCTCCACCGGTGAAGTTGAAGTAAAAGACTCCGTAATTTACCACAAGACAGAATTTAAGGAGAGACGAAACCATTATGCTTTTTACTCCGTTAATGGCGCAATAAAAGGTTATGACACAGACAGGGAGACTTTTGCTGGCCTTTATAATGGTTTGGATGCCCCTGATGTAGTTAGCGAAGGACAATCTAAAAATTCAATTGCTCACGGCTGGTCGCCAATTGCATCACATTACCTGGAAATAGAACTTGAGCCCGGAGAGGAAAAAGAATTGATATTCATGCTGGGTTATGTTGAGGTTGAGAAAGATAATAAATGGGAAAGTAAATCGGTCATTAATAAGCAGCCGGCACAGGAAATGATTTCATCCTTTGATACTGCAGAAAAGGTAAACCGTGCCTTTGAAAATTTGAAGGCCTATTGGGATGATTTATTAGGTAAAATCTCAATACAATCTGCGGACCCCCGGCTCGATAGGATGGTAAATATTTGGAATCAATACCAATGCATGGTAACGTTTAATATGTCTAGATCCGCCTCATTCTTTGAATCGGGCATAGGCCGTGGAATGGGTTTTAGGGATTCTAATCAGGATCTAATTGGATTTGTTCATCAAATTCCGGAAAGAGCCCGGGAACGCATTTATGATATAGCATCTACACAATTTGAAGATGGCTCCTGTTACCATCAATATCAACCGCTGACCAAAAAAGGCAATGCTGCAATAGGAGGAAATTTTAATGACGATCCACTCTGGCTGATCCTTTCTACTACTGCATACATAAAGGAAACCGGAGATTTTTCCCTGTTAGATGAATTGGTACCCTTTGATAATGATTCTGCACGTGCTAAATCACATTTTGAACATCTAAAAGCTTCTTTTTACCATGTTGTAAATAATTTGGGACCGCATAAATTACCATTAATTGGCAGAGCAGATTGGAATGACTGCCTTAATTTAAATTGCTTCTCCGAGGATCCTAATGAGTCTTTTCAAACTACGGAGAACCAAAAGGGAGGTACAGCCGAATCTTTAATGATTGCTGGTCTTTTTGTGGTGTACGGTAAAGAATATGTAAAGCTTTGTAAACGGGTTGGCAAAGAGGAAGAAGCTGAAGCCGCTCAGGTACACGTAGATGATATGAGTGAAGCAGTTATGGAACATGGTTGGGATGGAAACTGGTACCTGCGGGCATACGATTATTTTGGAAACAAAGTAGGATCATCAGAGAATGAAGAAGGAAAGATATTTATAGAATCCCAGGGTTGGTGCACCATGGCAGAAATTGGCAAAGAAGAAGGGATGGTTGAAAAGTCCTTAAATGCGGTAAAAAAATATTTGGATTGCGAATTTGGAATTGTCCTGAATTATCCTGCCTTCACCAAGTACTATATAGAATATGGCGAGATTTCAACTTATCCCGCGGGTTATAAGGAAAATGGGGGAATCTTTTGTCATAACAACCCCTGGATCATGATTGGTGAAACCATGCTGGGCCGTGGAGATGAGGCCTATGATTATTACACTAAAATTGCACCAAGCTTTCTAGAGGAATTGTCAGAATTGCACAAAGTTGAACCCTATGTCTATTGTCAGATGATCGCGGGTAAAGAGGCACATAAGCCTGGCGAAGCAAAAAACTCATGGCTGTCTGGTACCGCCTCCTGGAATTTCTACGCAATTACACAGCATATTTTAGGAATTAGTCCGGACTATGATGGATTAGCGATAAATCCTTGTATCCCATCTGCATGGGATGGTTTTAAGATGAAAAGGGTGTTTAGGGATGTTACCTACAATATCGATGTCAAAAACCCGAAACATATTAGCAAAGGGATAAAACAAATCCTGGTTAATGGGAAAGAAATAAATTCTAACATTATACCAATACTTGAAAAAGGCAAGGAACATGCTGTGCAAGTAATAATGGGATAAAGATTATTAAAACCCCTCTATTTATTAATGAGGAAGTTTGCTTTTTAGTACGCCATAGACAAATGTCCCAAATACTGCCGCAGCAATTACAATTAACATACTTATTACGCCCGTGCCAAGTAAAACATATAGAGGTCCCGGGCAAGCTCCTGCAAGTGCCCAACCCAATCCGAATACAGTACCCCCCACAATATACCGAACAAAGCCACTATCTTTTGGCACCAGGCTTATCCGGTTTCCCTCAATATTTTTAACACCAAATACTTTGAATAACCATATGAACAATACACCTAATAAAACGGCGGAACCAATGATGCCATACATATGAAATGACTGAAATTTGAACATTTCATAGATCCTGTACCAGGAAACGGCCTCAGATTTCACAAGGACTATTCCAAAGAAAATACCAACTAATAAGAATTTTAAAATTTTCATGGGCTGAATATTAAGGGTAATAGAAAATGTGTCATTATTAATCCACCAATAAAAAAGCCAATTACTGCAATTAGTGAAGGCCATTGAAGATTACTCAGTCCGGTTATCGCATGACCAGATGTACAACCTCCTGCATAGCGTGTTCCAAAACCAACCAGGAATCCGGCAATTATAAGAATCGCCATTCCCTTTAAGGTTAAAACATTATCCCATGCATAAATTTCAGTGGGTAAAAGACCTTCACCTGCGTTATAAAACCCTAGTTCACTTAGATCGGAAACCGTTTGCGCGTTTAGAGCGATGGTGGAACCATCAGACAAAAAAGTAACTGCAATATAGCCACCAATAATGGCACCCAGGACTACAATGAGGTTCCATCGATATGCTTTCCAGTCGAAACGGAAGAAATCAGAATATTTTCCCGCACCACCAATACTGCATAGGGTTCTGAGTGTAGTAGACATGCCAAATGTTTTGCCAAAATAAATCAGTAATAACATTACCAGTGTAAACAAAGGACCCGAAACGTACCAGGGCCAGGGTTTAAGCAGATATTCCATTTCTTTTATTTAAAAATATAATTCCATAATTGCCGGATTCATGGAATATAAATTACACACCCGAAACTGTTTAAAGATGATTTTGCAAACTTTGATCGCTTCGAAAGATAAATGATTAAATTATTGTTTTTCGTAAACTTCACTCATAAATCCGGGCAGATCCTCATTGGTAGTGTTGGTTAACCTATCACCGCTGAGGTTATATAAGAAAAGAGTAGTATTAAAAAATAAGGATAATTGTGAGTTTTGTAATTGCCAGACTCCTGAAGCAGTGCTGCTCGTATTTGTGCATCGAATGTCAAAAAGCGTTCCGGTAATAGTGGTAATATCTAAATTAACGACGGTAGAACTCCAGCTACCATCACTGTTAATAATAAGTGTGCCCGTTGCACAGGGTAATTCAGTCAAAATATTAGAAGTAGTATTCCCATCACTATTAATATCCTGAGGAGGATTGATATTTAGTTCGGCCAAATTCCACGTACCCACAACAGCATCATTATTATCCTCAACAGGGGCGTTGTCGTCTGATGAGCAAGCCTGAAAAACAAATATGAATGCAATTAATGGTAATAAAACCCTGATCTTTTTCATTACTCTTTTATTTTTTGTCATTGTTCAAATGTAAATGTTTTTAATTGAATTCGAAATTTTGCTTAACTATGAAATATGAAAAAGTACGCTATATATCATTTTAAACAACTAGTGTTACAATTCCTGTATTGAAAGTTTTAAGCAATGCCATATAGATTATATTTGATTTCAATCTTGTCTTCAAAAACTGAATTTCACAAGTAGAATTTAAATATATATTGCTCAGGTTGCGGAAATTATAAGGATAGTTGTAGCTGATGTAGCCTAATAATATCTTCATTTATATGATAATAATTTACCCGCGAATGTCATTCTAATTGATTATATTGAGGCTGAATTCTACTGGCAATTTACCTATCTGACAATTGTTCTGTTAAGCATATAAATTCAATTTCTTATGGCGAATCAATATATAGACATAGATGCTCTTAAATTTTTACTTTACGAAGTACATGACCTTCAAAATGTTTTGGATCAAAGTCGTCATGATGATTATGATCAGGAATCAGTAGAACTTTTTTTGAATGCTGTAAAAGATTTTTCAGACAGGGAGATGTTTCCATTTTTTAGGGAGATGGACGAGCAGCCTGCGTATTTTGATAACGGTGAAATAGTTGTTCATCCACAAGTAAAAAACTACATTAAAAAAGGTGGAGAGATGGGACTTGTTTCCGGATTGTTTGACTATGAAATTGGAGGGATGCAGTTGCCGGGTATGGTTGTCACTGCCTCTGCTTATATTCAGGAAACAGCCAATAATCATTTGCCCGGATATCTTGGTTTGACCCTTGGGGCAGCGGAGTTGATTGTACATTTTGGCAGTAAAGAGCTTAATGAAATATTCGTTCCCAAAATGCTTTCAGGCGATTGGACCGGTACTATGTGCCTGACTGAGCCCCAGGCCGGAAGTTCGTTATCCGACATTGTGACTTCGGCTGAACCTTCAGAGGACGGTTATAACATTTCAGGGCAGAAGATATTTATTTCCGGCGGAGATTATCAAGGGGCGGAAAATGTTGTTCACCTGTTATTGGCCCGAATTAAAGGTGCACCTGCAGGTACAAAAGGAATTTCCTTATTTGTTGTCCCTAAATACAGGCCGTCTGTCAGTGGTGACCTTACTCCTAATGATGTAACGACTTTTGCTGATTTTGAAAAAATGGGTCAAAAAGGCTATTGTACAACCCATCTTTTCTTCGGACATAATGATGATTGCAAAGGATGGCTTGTTGGAGAACCCAATCAGGGATTGAAATATATGTTTATGATGATGAACGGAGCTCGGATAGCCGTCGGGCGAGGCGCTGCTGCAATAAGCATGGCCGCTTATCAGGCATCTTTATCTTATGCAAGAGAAAGACCACAGGGCCGCAGTCTTACCAATACAGGTAAGAAAGATGTGAGTCAGGAGCAAACCCTTATTATAAACCACCCGGACGTTAAACGCATGCTCTTACTCCAAAAGGTTGTAGCAGAAGGTTCATTAAGTCTGATATTACTGTCTTCTAAATATCACGATTTGTCGCAGACACATTCAGATCCGGAAGAAAGGGAACGATACAAAAATTTGCTGGAAATGCTTACACCAATTGCTAAGACCTATCCTTCTGAAATGGGTTTGATTTCGGTAAGTAATGGTCTTCAGGTTCTTGGGGGTTACGGTTTTTGCTCAGATTTTATTCTTCAACAATATTATAGAGACATTCGTATTTTTTCCATTTATGAAGGTACCACGGGTATTCAATCATTGGATCTTCTGGGAAGGAAGATTACTATGAATAATGGCAAAGGATTACAATTGTTGTCTGCAGAAATAATGAATAGTATCAAAGCAGCATCTGAATTTGAAGATCTCCTGCCATATGCAAAGAAACTCAAATCAACTTTATCCCTGGCACAGGAAGTAGTGCAATTTCTTATGAATTTTGCTAAAAAAGGAGATTACGAACGTTTTTTATCAGACGCTACAGTATTCATGGAATTTTTTGGAAATATAATTGTAGGCTGGCAATGGTTGGATATTGCTGTTAAAGCACAAAATGCCATGGTTTTGACCATTGCCAATTATTCATCGATATTCTACGAAAGTAAGATCCACGCCATGAAATTTTATTTCAAATATGAAATTCCTAAAACAAGAGCGCTGGCTGAAGTTTTGATGGATGAACAAATATTGACAACCTCTGTTGAAAAACAGTTATTTACTTAGGGAATAATTAGAGACATAAGTGTTAGAACAATTACCAAAATCAATAAAGTCAGCAGAAACCAATGAATAGTAGTATAAAATCTAAATTTAATCTCAGTGGTAAAGTCGCTATAGTTACCGGATCGAGTAAGGGAATAGGAAAGTCTATTGCTAGAGGGCTTGCGGAAAATGGAGCCAAAGTGGTAGTAAGTAGCAGGAAACAGGGCGCAGTAGAACAGGTTGCCAACGAATTTAGGGAAGCAGACCTTGAAGCGGTGGGGATACAATGCCATATTGGAGATTCTGAACAACGCCAAAGGCTTATTGCTAAGACCATGGAGCATTTTGGAAGCATAGACATCCTTGTAAACAATGCGGCGATAAACCCTTATTATGGTCCTCTGGAGGGCTCAGACGAAGCAGTTTTTGATAAGATAATGAGTGTGAACGTAAAGGCACCATGGATCTTATCCAATTTGGTCCTGCCTCATATGAAGGAAAAGGGCAGTGGAAGTATTATAAATATTTCATCTGTCGAGGGAATAACTCCCGGATTCGGATTAGGATTGTATAGTGCCACTAAATCAGCTTTGATTATGCTAACCAAGAATCAGGCAAAAGAATGGGGCCGCTATGGGATTCGTGCTAATGTATTGTGTCCTGGCCTGATCAAAACCAAATTTAGCGAAGGTTTATGGACAAATGAAAAATTGGTTGAAGGATTAACAAAAGCCTTGCCGCTCGGCCGGATAGCTGCTCCGGAAGAAATGGCCGGTATGGTCATGCTACTGGCTTCAGATGCCGGATCCTATATGACAGGTGGAGTCTATGTTGCAGACGGAGGCTATTTAATTTCCGGATAAACTTTGATTACTGAATAAAATTAATGATATGAATTTTGAATACAGTGAAAAATCCATTGCTTTCCAGGAAAAACTCAGAAAATTTATCGACCGTAATATATTGCCAATTCAGGAGGAAGTAGAATCTTTTCAAAGAGACCCCGACAATATCTGGAAAAGGTGGCCGGGCCTTGATGCCTTAAAAGAAAAGGCTAAGGATGAAAGGCTTTGGAACTTGTTTCTACCGAAAACTTATGGAAAATTAAGTCCCGGATTAACAAATTTGGAATATGCTCCATTGGCAGAGATCATGGGAAGGATATTATGGTCATCAGAGGTTTTTAATTGTAGCCCGCCTGACACCGGTAATATGGAAGTCCTGGCAAAATATGGAACACCGGAACAGAAAGATATCTGGTTATATCCTTTGATGCAAGGTGATATCAGATCGTCATTTTTGATGACCGAACCCAATGTGGCCTCCTCAGACGCCACTAAAATTGAGACGTCTATACTAGCAGACGGAGATGACTATATAATAACCGGAAGGAAATGGTGGTCTTCAGGGGCAATGGATCCAAATTGCAAAATTGCCATAGTTATGGGGAAGACAAATTTCGATGCACCCCGCCATCTTCAGCATAGTATGATACTGGTCCCAATGGATACTCCGGGATTAGAGATTATAAGACCCTTAAGCGTTTTTGGATACCATGATTCTCCGGAAGGACATGCAGAAATAGTTTTAAATAAAGTACGTGTTCCAAAAAAGAATCTTATTCTGGGTGAAGGTAGAGGATTTGAAATAGCCCAGGGGCGTTTGGGTCCGGGAAGGATACACCACTGCATGCGGTTAATAGGGATGGCGCAGCGTTCCCTGGAGTTAATGTCCGAAAGGGCCACGGAACGCAGTCCGTTTGGGAGAACTTTGGATACTTATAGCAGTATTCGTCAGGAAATAGCCCATTCTCGTTGTGAAATAGAACAAACGCGTCTGCTGGTACTTTCTGCCGCTGATAAAATGGACAGGGTTGGGAATAAGGATGCAAAAGACCTGATTGCCATGATTAAGATAGTAGCTCCAAATATGGCTTTAAAAGTAATTGATAGAGCTATTCAGATCATGGGGGGCAAAGGAGTAAGTGGCGACACACCATTAGCGCATTTTTATGCTTCAGCAAGAACTTTGAGACTGGCTGATGGTCCGGATGAGGTTCACTTGAGTCAATTGGGAAAAAACACTATTAAAAAATACACGGAAATCTAACAATGCCGGAAAAGGAATTAACCCAAACTGTTCGAAAAGGAGAAGAGCTTCATGAGGAGAACTTGAAAAGATTCCTGTTGCAAAACAATTTGATCGATTCTGAAAAAAGCGAATTGATGATAAGGCAGTTTTATAATGGATATTCCAACCTTACCTATCTGATAAAAATAGAAGAAAGGGAATATGTTTTGCGCCGTCCGCCATTTGCGGCACCAAAACGAGGGCATAATATGGGAAGGGAGTTTAAAGTACTAAGTAAGCTTCATAATGTATTTGAAAAAACTCCCGTCACTTATGCATACACGGAAGATGTTGAGATATTAGGAGCTCCATTCTATATAATGAATAAAGTTGAAGGAATTATTCTAACTGCCAGGGAGGCTAAAGATCGGGGCGTGTCGCCCAATGAATTTAAAAAAATATCCAATACCTGGTTAGATACTTTTGTTGAGTTACACGCGGTGGACTATAAGGCTGCCGGACTTGAATCATTGGGAAACCCCGAAGGCTATGTAGAAAGACAGGTTAAAAACTGGGGCAAACAGTACCTCACTGCTGCAACTGAAGAGGTTAAGTCGGCTCAAAAGGTAATGACGTGGATGGAAATTCATCAGCCCAGGAACTATGATTATAGCCTTATCCACAATGACTATAAGTATGATAATGTTGTATTTGTTGATAACCAATGGACACAAATTGCCGCAATACTGGACTGGGAAATGTGCACTTTAGGTGACCCAATGATGGACCTTGGTACTTCTCTTGGGTATTGGACCACGGCTTCGGATGCCGATTTTTTAAAACAAGGACTTCCATCGCCAACAATAATGCCAGGTAATCCAACAAGGACAGAAATTGTACATGAATATGCACTTAAAAGTGGTAGGGATATCAACAATCTTACGTTCTATTTTGCATATGGTCTCTTTAAAATAGCGGTTATAGCCCAACAGATATATTATAGGTTCAAGCACGGGTTTACAAAAGACCCTCGTTTCGCAAACCTGAATAAAGTTTCGGCCCTTTGTTGCAATACCGCCTGGAATGCCATTCAAAAAGATAGAATTGATGAATTGTTTTAATTTTTTAAAAATTTAATTGGGTTTAGCTGTGATAAACAAATCATTTATGGAGGTAAATAAAGAACAACTGCAGGCATTAGCTGAGTTACCTGAGGATCAGGAGTTGCTTATGCTTAACCTTTTGAGATATAAAGACCGGGTGGAAGAAACAGGATTGACAGGTGAGACTTCCTATAAACAGTACATGAGGGCGGCATCCCCTTTTTTTGAGAAAGTAGATGCTGAAATCGTGTTTTTCGGAAGGCCAGAACTTATGCTGATAGGACCGGAAGATCAGGAATTATGGGATGATATCCTCTTAGTAAAATATAGAAATACAGGAGAGTTTTTTAAAATGACTCAGGCTAAAGGATATCCATCAGAATTAAGGGAGCAGTCTTTACAGGATTCGCGCCTGATATATTGTAAACCACACATTAGATAATGTTTGGGTTGTTTAACTAATTAAAGTGACATGCAATTAGAAGATAAAATTGTGATCATTACGGGTGCAGGAAGTGGAATAGGAGCCGCCTCAGCTGCATTATTGGCTAAACATAAGGCTTTGGTCATTGTTTCTGATCTCGACCTAGAAAGAGCCCGTCAGGTAGTTGATAAAATAAAATCAGCAGGAGGTAACGCTATAGCTTTGCGGGTGGATGTGTCAAAGTATACAGAAGTTGAATCATTAATTAGTAAGACAGTCAAGGATCATGGTAAGCTTGATATCATGATTAATAATGCAGGGATAGGTGGTGAGAAACAACAGAAGACTGCTGAACATACGCTTGAAGACTGGGACAATGTTATTGCGGTGAATCAGACAGGTGTTTTCTATTGTATGAAAGTTGCTTTGGGGCAAATGATGAAGCAGGGATACGGAAACATAATAAATATAGCTTCCCTGGCCGGTTTAAAACCATCGGGTTACAACCTCTCCTATAGTGCAAGTAAATTTGCGGTTGTAGGTATGACCAAATCGGCTGCTCTGGAATATGGACGTAAAAATATCAGAATAAATGCCGTGTGTCCGGGATATACCCATTCGGCACTTTTAGACAAACTTCTTGCAAGCAGGTCGGATATGGAAGATACATTAAAACAACTGATTCCAATGGGTAGGTTTGGTGAGGCAGATGAAATTGCAGAAGCTGTCTTGTGGCTAGCATCGGATAAATCCAAATATGTTACCGGCCAAACCATAACATTAGACGGTGGAACATCACTATTATAGTTTACTAATAAATCAATTGCTCAACATAGTAAAAAGACTTCTAAATGAACGCACTGAAGGTTATTAAAAGAGAAGAATATACAATTGTTCAGATGAACCATGGAAAGGTAAATGCAATTAATTACGACATGGTTCAGGAGCTAAGGCAGGTATTCCGGGATATTGAAAATGACAACGCAGTGAAAGGAGCAATACTTACCGGGCAACCACATTATTTCTCTGCAGGCCTCGATTTAATTGAATTATTTCAATATGACAAAAGAAAGATTAAAGACTTTTTTCATGTTTTCGGGGCCCTCTTTATAGAACTTATGCATATTACCAAACCTGTCATATCCGCCATTACGGGTCATGCACCTGCGGGAGGTTGTGTGCTTGCAGTGGCATGTGATAATCGGATTATGGCAGATGGCGAGCAATATATAATAGGGCTGAATGAAGTAGCTGTAAACATTCAAATATCTCAGAATTTAGTAGAAACCTATGCCTTTTGGATAGGTGAGGGTTTAGCAAGCAGATATATTATGGAAGGGAGGCTGCTTAATGGAGAGGAAGCCTTGTCGGCCGGTTTAGTGGATGAATTGGTTCCTCTAGCACAGGTTTTATCAAGGGCCGAAGCGAAGATGCAGCATTATTTAAAGGCAGATCAGGAGATACTTATTAACACAAAAAGTAAACTTCGCAAAAATTTACTAGCTAAGCTCGATTTGAATGCCGAAAATTCCCTCAAAGAAGCTGCGACCTTGTGGTGGAAACCTGAAATCAGAACCAAAATGGAAGCATACGTAAAGAGTTTCACAAACAAAAAGAAAGGATAGCACTGAAATGAAAAGTAGTATGAATAAACAATTGAAATTTGTAAAAAGACCCATAGGTGAAGCTGATGCTTCAACCTGGTCATTGGAGATTAATCCTATTTCTGAATTGAAGGACGGAGAAATTCTGGTGAAACAACATTATGTTTCGCTTGACCCGGCTATGCGGGGATGGATGAATGATTCCAAATCTTACATAGAACCTATGGCTATTGGCTCTGTTATGCGCGCCGGGGCAGTAGGTGAGGTCGTGGCAGTTAATAACAATCCCAATTTTAAAATTGGGGATTATGTGGCCGGATTTGGTGGTGTACAACAATATGCGGTTTCAGATGGTACAAATACCCGTATAGTAGATCCTGGGTTGGCTCCTCTTCCTACATATTTAAGTACCTTGGGGATGACCGGTATGACCGCCTATTTTGGAATTCTCGAAGTAGGGAAAATAAAGGAAGGTGATATTGTGGTGGTCTCAGGAGCGGCCGGAGCTGTGGGCAGCATTGTGGGTCAAATTGCGAAAATTAAAGGATGTCGGGTTATAGGAATTGCGGGTGGTAAAATGAAATGTAATTATCTTTTGGAGGAACTGGGATTTGATGCTGCGATTGATTATAAGAACGAAGATGTTAGAAGCAGATTGAAGCAAGAATGTCCAAAAGGGCTGGATGTATATTTCGATAATGTAGGAGGGGAGATTCTTGATATTGCGCTGAGCAGACTTAGAATGCATGCCCGAATAGTGATATGTGGAGCAATATCTCAATACAACAACAAAATGGCTATTAAAGGTCCCAGTAACTATCTTTCGCTTCTGGTTAACCGTGCAACAATGCAGGGAATGGTGGTATTTGATTACGCCAAAAGGTACGGCGAAGCTGCGAGGGATATGGGAGCATGGCTTGCGGAAGGAAAATTGAAGGGCAAAGAAGATATTTATGAAGGAATTGAAAACTTTCCGCAGACCTTTCAAAGGTTGTTTACGGGTGATAAATTAGGTAAACTGGTGCTAAAAGTAATCGAAGATGAAAGCGATACGATGTAAAGAATTTGGACCGCCGTCTTCGCTTGCTCTGGAAGAAATGCCCGGGTTAAAACCGGGTTCCAATGAAGTTTTAGTAGATGTAAAAGCCTGTGGCATAAATTTTCCGGATACCTTAATTATCCAGGGTTTATATCAATTTAAGCCAGAACTCCCTTTCACGCCGGGCAGCGACATATCCGGGGTAGTAAAAGAAGTGGGGGATGGTGTCGGACATCTAAAAGTAGGTGATGAGGTTTTCGGTTTTGTCTTTAGCGGGGGTTTTGCGGAGGAAGTTCTTGTGCCGTCCAAAAAAAATGAACTTCCCTATTGCAGCGTCATTTATGGTGGCATATGGTACGTCATACCACGCACTTAAAGACCGGGCAAAACTGTCTGACGGCGAAACCCTGCTCGTTCTTGGGGCCTCCGGGGGTGTTGGTTTGGCAGCTGTTGAGCTGGGAAAATTAATGGGGGCAAAAGTTATTGCGGCAGCCTCTTCCGAAAACAAGTTGCAATTATGCCGCGAATATGGAGCTGATCAAACGATTAACTATTCCAAAGATGATCTGAAGTCCGAAATAAAAAAATTGACCGATAATAAGGGGGTAGATGTTATTTACGATCCTGTTGGAGGCGACTATTCTGAAGCAGCATTTAGGGGAATTGCATGGGAGGGCAGATTTCTGGTTGTCGGATTTGCTTCCGGGACTATACCTAAAATGCCTTTAAACCTGCCTTTACTTAAGACTGCGTCTATTGTAGGAGTTTTTTGGGGAGATTTTGCCATGAGAAATCCGAAGCAAAATATGGAGAATACGAAGATGCTTATGAAATGGTATGATGAGGGTAGGCTCAGACCTCATATTCATAAGACTTATGAATTAAAGAATACAGCCAGGGCATTGGAGGAAATAATGAACAGGAAAGTCAGGGGTAAATTAGTAATAGAAATGTAAGTTTATCTTATACAGGGAATATACTTTTTTAAGATCACAGTAAAGCTAAATTTAAAATATTTAATTCTTAAGAAACAATTTTAATGAATTTTACAAAATGAGACTAAAAGACAAAATAGCCATAGTTACGGGGGGAGCCCGTGGCATAGGTCAGGCCATTTCAGAACTCTTTGCGAAGGAAGGCGCAACAGTAATTATATTAGATCTATTGCCGCAAGGGCAAAAAGTAGCAGATAAAATAAATGATGCCGGTAAAAGAGCAGAATACCATCAGGTATCCGTAACGAATAAAATAGCTGTGGAAGGGGTTTTCAAAGAAGTAAATAACAAATATGGCAGAATCGATATCCTGATAAACAACGCCGGAATAACCAGGGATAGAACCCTCGAAAAAATGAGTGAGGATGAATGGGATGCAGTTATAGACGTAAATCTTAAGGGAGTCTTTATTTGCACCCAGGCCGTGGTTCCCTATATGAAGGCAAATAAATATGGCAGGATAGTGAGCGCTGCTTCAAATGTTGGTTTAAGGGGTAATTTTGGACAGACTAATTATGCGGCTACTAAAGCTGGTGTTATTGCTATGTCCAAAACCTGGACAATGGAATTTGGCAGGTACGGTATCACGGCCAACGCCATCGCGCCGGGATTTACAATGACCGATATGGTAGAGAAGATTCCGGACGAGCATTTTGCTAAAATTAAGGAAAGTATTCCCTTACGCACGGTAGCACAACCCATGGATATTGCCTATGGTTACCTGTATCTCGCTTCTGATGAAGCTCGCTTTGTTTCAGGTACATGTTTAACAATAGATGGTGGAACTTCAAGATAACTGAAAAGAATGGCTAAACTAGAATTAGAGAATTTCGAATCTTTTAGCAAATTAGAAGGAAAAACTTTGCCGGCTGGTGATTGGCTTACTGTTACCCAGGAAATGATCAACGACTTTGCGAAAGCCACTATGGATTTCCAATGGATACATGTAGATGTTGAGAAAGCGACAAAATATTCCCCATTTAAAAAGCCAGTGGCTCATGGTTTCATGTCTCTGTCACTCCTGGCCAAGTTGTTAAAAGATGTTTTGTTGATCAAATCTGTGAAAATGGGGGTAAATTATGGTCTGAACAAAGTTCGTTTTCCAAGCCCTGTCTTAGTAGATAGCAGACTCAGGTTAATCTGCACTATTCTCAAAATTGATAATTATGGAGACAATGGTCTCAAAATCACCTGGAATTGTATAGTAGAGACGGAAGGATCTGATAAACCAGCTTGTGTGGCTGAATTTATTAGCTTAATGTTCGAGTAATTTCTTAAATTTAGAAGTGACCTTTTGATAAGACTTGTTCTATAAATAACTAAAGCTAAACCTAAAATTTACAAACTAATGACCAGACTTTTTGACCTTCTTTACAATCAGTTGAACAAAAACCCCCTCGAAGCTTCCATGAATGCTCGTAATTCCGATGGCAGTTGGAAATCTTATAGTACTGAGGATGTAAAGAATTATGCAGAACAGGCTGCCTCCGGCTTATTGAAATTGGGTTTAAAGCCGGGAGATAAAGTAGCCATGGTAATCTATAAAAACAGACCGGAATGGGTGATTATGGATTTTGCATTACAAATGTCTGGAATGGTGAGTATTCCGCTATACCCTACAATTAGTATTTCGGAGTATGAATACATATTAAATGAGGCTGAGGTAAAAGCGGCTTTTTGTGGCGGACTAGATCTTTATGAAAAGTTTACTTCAACCCGGAAAAATGTCCCAGGCTTAGAGCATATTTACACTTTTGACCAAGTTGAAGGAAGGCCTTTCTGGAAAGAAATATTGGATACTGAAGATCTTGTAAAAATAGAAGAGATAAAGAAACAAATTACCGGAAATGATCTAGTAACAATTATTTATACCTCGGGAACAACAGGATTTCCAAAAGGGGTAATGTTGACGCATGAAAATGTTATGCACGTAATTTTGGAGACTTCAAGTTTTTTGGAAATAGATCCAGGTGAAAAAGTGCTAAGTTTTCTACCACTTTGCCATATTTATGAAAGGGCCGTTTCATTTGCATGGTTCTACCTGGGAACCTCAATCTATTTCTGTGGTACGGACAACCTGAGTGGGCCACAAGGGGATTTGGCGTCAGTTCAGCCGGTAGCATTTACAACAGTTCCAAGGTTGCTGGAAAAAGTCTATGAGGCTATTTATAATAAGGGTCTTGCATTAAAAGGACTAAAAAAAGGGCTATTCTTCTGGGCACTTCGGCTGACAGATGATTTTGAATTAGATCAGAAGTTATCTCATATAAGTAAAATAAAATGGAGGATAGCAGATAAATTAATTTTCAGCAAATGGCGGGCCGCTTTAGGGGGTAATGTACGCATGATAATTACCGGTTCTGCGCCTTGTCCGTTGAAGATTATACGTGTTTTTTGCGCCGCAGGTATTAACGTTCGAGAAGCTTATGGTTTAACTGAAACCGCTCCAACTTTAACAGTTAATGGATTAGAACCCGGAGGATCTGTAATAGGCACTGTAGGTTATGCTATCAATGGGGTAGAATTATATATAGACAGCTCTTCAGGTGAATATAATGATGACGAAGGTGAAATATTGGCCATTGGACCGAATGTTATGTCGGGCTATTATAAAAAACCTGAGATAAATGCTCAGGTATTTAAAGAAATTGATGGCAGAAAGTGGTTCTGCACCGGTGATATTGGAAAATTAATTAAAGGCCCGAATGGGAAGGAATTTTTAAAAATAACTGACAGGAAGAAGGAGTTATTAAAAACATCAGGAGGGAAATACGTAGCACCCGCACCAATTGAAAACAGGATTAAAGAAAATTTTGTTATTGATCAGATCATGGTAATTGGGGATAAGCAAAAATTTGTCTCGGCACTTATTGTTCCGTCAGAGGATGGATTAAAAAACTGGTGTACGCATAAAAATATTAAGTGGACCAATCTGGAGGATATGGTAAAGCAGCAGAGGATAATCGCTAAATATCAAAAAGTGATTGACAAATACAATCCGGAATTCAGTCATATAGAACAAATAAAGAAATTTCGCCTGGTCCCTGCCGTGTGGTTACCAATACATGAAGACAATTCCGAGGCTGAATTAACCCCAACCCTGAAGCTTAAAAGAAGGGTAATACGCGAAAAATACAAGAGTGAAATTCAGGAAATATATGCTTGATTCTACTTTTTTGTGTGCTTAAGAATCTGATAACAATTATGGATTTTGACCCTTTAGCGCATTGAGGCTGTCCATTTCCTTTCTGAACCTAAGGATTACCAATGAGTCTAATTGCCGTGAAATGCTGTCTTTCATTATTGCCCAGTTGGCTGTATTCATATTGGAATTATACTTTAGAATTTTATGGAATTTCGCAACGTTAAACCGGTTGGCTTCCCACGCCGCTGCGGTACTCTCCTGGTGTTTTAGATCCTGGAGGTATATCCCAATACCAAAGCCCATAACGACTACGACCAATACAATGACTAAAATTTTTGTGGTTTTGTGCATCTTTCAGGTTTTAGGTTCATAATATTATATTATGATGGATTTGGGCTGGAATGGTATAACAAAGATACAAATCAGATTAATCTGACTAAAGCTGACTCTAAATAATCTTGAAAACTACCATAAAAGCCATAAAAAGTAGGAAAGCACTACCAAAGGTCAAAACAGCGTTGATAATTTTAGATTTTCTTCTCATAAAAATAAAATTAGACTGGTCTGGCCCAACTCCAAAAAATTTCCGTTGAATTCTAATAAATATGGATAAAATGCTTACTGTATCTGTTTCTTCTTCAATTTCTTATGAAGATTTGAAGCTTTCGATAGATTTGGGTGTACTCGTTTAATAAGCAAGTGAAACATTAAAATTAGGGTGCAATTACCAATAATTATTTTTTTAATTGCTTTACTAATGCTCTGGCTAAGACAGTATCATAAACAATTTTAAGTTTAGTAATCGTATTTAACGAATCAAATTCTAAAATATCAACAACGTCAAATTCTACTTCTTCCTTATTTTTCAGTGTCCATTTATAGCCAAAATAAAGTGCCAGTTTATTGGAATCATTGTCCTCAAAAATTCCTTTTAGGAGCAGTTCAGAGTTATTTGTATCATTGTTTAACTTATGGTAAAATTCATGAGCCTTCATGATGCCGTAAATAGGAGAGTCAACGACGCCATTTTTATTAAATAGTTCTATGATTTTCTCAATATCACCTTTGTCCAGGTAATCCAAATATTTAAGGGCGATTTCTTTTTTTATAGTCATTTACAATGTCAATTTAATTTGCTGGAAACCTTTGGAGATTCATATTTAGAGGCTACTTCAAAGAGTTGAATTGATTCTAGAATAGTGAATTTGTTAAAGTACTAAAAATGTAATGGAAAGGACTTTTGATTATTGTTTGCAAGTATCTTTTAATTCTTTGCGAATCCTTTTGAATGAACCACATTTAGTGATTTAATGGCATATAACACTTTAGAATGGGTCATAGTTATTTTCTATTAGAAAGCTATTTAAATGAACAAACATTTTGGTACTTTTACTATTGCAATTAAAGGTAACAAAAAATCGATCATATTATGGATGAAAACAAAAGTCAATCTGACACTAATGGAACAGCTTATGATGTTAACGCTGCGGCTAAATGCCCGTTTTTGAGTGGTGAATTAAATCAAGCCGCAGGTGGCGGAACAACTAACCGTGACTGGTGGCCCAATATGTTGAATCTGAATATCCTTCGTCAGCATTCTTCTTTATCTGATCCCATGGGTGATGATTTTAATTATGCGGAAGAATTTAAATCACTGGATTTAAAAGCAGTTAAAAAGGACCTTTATGCATTGATGACAGATAGCCAGGATTGGTGGCCTGCAGATTATGGTCATTATGGACCTTTCTTTATCCGGATGGCATGGCATGCGGCCGGAACTTATCGCATCGCGGATGGTCGCGGAGGGGGAGGTACAGGCGCCCAGCGTTTTGCACCTTTGAACAGCTGGCCCGACAACGCCAATTTAGATAAGGCAAGACTACTGCTTTGGCCGATTAAACAGAAGTATGGTAAGAAACTTTCCTGGGCAGATTTGTTGATCCTGGCAGGAAACTGTGCACACGAAAGCATGGGATTAGAGATGTTTGGATTTGGTGGAGGTCGTGAAGATATCTGGCAACCGGAAGAAGATATTTACTGGGGTTCTGAAGCTGAATGGCTTGGAAACAAAAAAAGATATGAAGAAGGAGAATTGGAAAATCCCCTTGGTGCAGCACATATGGGATTGATCTATGTAAACCCCGAAGGACCTAATGCTAATCCAGACCCTGTGGCTGCAGCACATGACATTCGAGAGACCTTTGGCCGTATGGCAATGAATGATTATGAGACTGTTGCTCTTATCGCTGGAGGACATACCTTTGGGAAAACCCATGGCGCAGCAAGTGATGTAGAATATGTTGAAGCAGAACCAGCAGGTGCAGGTATTGAAATGCAAAGTCTTGGATGGAAGAACAATTTTGGTTCAGGTAAAGGTTCTGACACAATTACAAGTGGTTTAGAAGGTGCCTGGACGGATACGCCTATTAAATGGAGCAACAAGTATTTTGAAAACTTATTTGGTTACGAGTGGGAATTGACCAAAAGTCCTGCAGGTGCCCATCAATGGAAACCAAAGAACAATGCGGGAGCAGATACTATTCCGGATGCACATGACCCTGAAAAGAAACATGCTCCATTTATGTTAACAACGGATCTTTCCCTGCGCATGGATCCCGCATATGAGAAAATTTCAAGACATTTTTATGAAAACCCAGATGAATTTGCCGATGCTTATGCTCGTGCATGGTTTAAACTGACACACCGCGACATGGGGCCGGTAACTAGATATCTGGGACCTGAGGTACCTGAGGAAGAATTAATTTGGCAGGATCCAATTCCTGCGGCAGATTACGAATTGATCAGCGATAGTGATATTGCCGTATTAAAGGCTAATATTTTAGCCTCAGGCCTATCTGTTTCCGAATTGGTATCCACGGCATGGGCATCCGCGTCAACTTTCCGGGGGTCAGACAAACGCGGTGGTGCCAATGGTGCACGCATTCGTTTGGCACCGCAGAAAGATTGGAAGGTTAACAACCCCGAGCAATTGGTAAAGGTTTTGGACACCCTCGGACGTATTCAACAAGAATTTAACGATGCCCAGTCTGGAAACAAAAAAGTATCCCTGGCAGATCTGATTGTCTTAGGTGGTTGCGCTGCTGTTGAGAAAGCCGCAAAAAACGCCGGTCATGAAGTATCTGTGCCATTTACTCCGGGTCGTACTGATGCATCTGAGGAGCAAACCGATGCTGAATCTTTTGAAGCCCTTGAGCCATTGGCGGACGGCTTTAGAAATTACGTCAAGGATAAATTCTCTGTAGGTGCAGAAGAACTGTTGGTAGATAAGGCTCAGTTAATGACCTTGAGTGCACCAGAGATGACTGTGCTCGTTGGCGGTATGCGTGTATTAAATACTAACTTTGATCAGTCTGAACATGGTGTTTTTACCAAACGTCCTGAGACGCTTACAAATGACTATTTCCTAAACCTGCTCGATATGAGCACTACCTGGAAGGCAATTGGTGATTCTGATGAAGTATTCGAGGGTGTTGACCGCGCAACGGGCACACGAAAGTGGACCGGTACACGTGTAGATCTTATTTTCGGTTCTAACTCAGAGCTCAGAGCACTTGCAGAAGTTTATGGATGTGCTGATTCTAAGGAGAAGTTCATTGCTGATTTTGTGGCAGCATGGGACAAAGTGATGAACCTGGATCGTTTTGATTTGGCTTAAGTACAACTAAGGTTCGTATAATAGTAATTTAAAAGATAAAGGTGGTCTGACAACAGACCACCTTTTTTGATTGAATAACAAAAACCTATTGCTTCTGCTTTAAGTGACCTCGACAGGATTTGCTGACGCACGTCCTGCAAAGCTCCGCTTTGAAAATAGTTCAAACAAAAAAAACGCTCAAGCAAGCTTGGCGTTTTTTCTTATCGAACTATTTATTCGTGACCTCGACAGGATTCAAACCTGTAATCTCTTGAGCCGTAATCAAGTGCATTATTCAATTATGCTACGAGGCCTTATTAATATGTTCCCCAATGGGGCTGCAAATATATTTCTTTTATGCTACGAGGCCTTATTAATATGTTCCCCAATGGGGCTGCAAATATATTTCTTTTTACATTTAGGGCAAAATAACAAGCTGCATAATAAATGGATTTTAAAAATTACATCAGAGATATTCACGATTTTCCTGAGAAAGATGTGACATTCAAGGATATTACACCCCTTTTAAAAGATGCAAAAGCACTGCAGGCAGCGGCTGATGCTATGTTAAGAATGATTGGCGATGTGAAAGTAGATAAGGTCGTAGGAATGGAAAGCAGGGGTTTTTTCTTTGCCCCAATCCTTGCTTCAAAATTAAATGCCGGATTTGTTCCTGTGCGTAAGGCAGGAAAATTGCCTTCAGATAAGATCAGCAGGACCTATGCCTTGGAGTACGGGAAAGATACACTGGAAATGCATGAAGACAGCATTAATCCTGGCGAAAATGTAATTATTCATGATGATGTTCTGGCTACAGGAGGGACTGCAAAAGCCACTTGTGAATTGGTAGAAGCATTAGGAGGAAAAGTATTGCAATGTAATTTCTTACTAGAGCTGTTGAGCTTGAATGGAGCAGCGAAACTAAAAGGTTACGCTGTAAAATCTCTGGTAAGTTATTAATCCAACGCGTTGATAGTAATATAATATCGCCAGCCAATAATGGCCAATTGGTACTTAGATGCTTTAGAAAGGTCTAGTCTCTTTTTTGTAAAGGAAGGCAACACTAGTTTATTGATCCTGGCAAGAAGCTTAAACAACGTTTTTTTTAGGTTTAGCATAATACAAATATAGTATCTTATATAAAACACAAATGAACGCCATCAGCGTTCATTGTATATACATTGCTCTATTTCTGTTTAGGTTATTATCAGTATCAGGGATACCAATACAAAAATTATGATTTTGGCAATTGTGATCATTACTTAGACTTTATATGGTTAAAAAATATTTCTTTTTATTAATTATGTTTCGAAGATATGGGAATCCTTGCCGTCTTACCAAAATAATCATGGAGAAATAATGCAATTACATACACTATTGTAAGTAAAAAGATGGTTCATATTGCTAATTAAAAACATACTCCTTGCAACTAATTTTAAATCGAAGCTTAATTTGTTCAATATTGTTACAAATTGTAACATTTGTAGGCGGTATTTTGAGCTTTTTTTGAATTACAAGGGGATATAATAGCTAAAAAACACCTTTTTCGACTAAACCGTTGTACAACAAAAAAATACCGGTGCAATTTATGACCGGTATTTGAATACTGTAAAAATCTAACTTAGATCACTTATTATCCTAATTCCCTTTTTTGGTTTTGACTTCTATTACACCATCTTTTGCTTTTTCACCATACTTTTCAACAGCCTTATCACCTTTGTAAACATTTATGGTCTCAATCTCATCTGGAGATAAAGATTTGACCTCTTCTTTGCTACTTTCTTTTCCATCAATCAGATAAAGTTGATCTTCATCATCATCAGTATCAATAAAGAAAAAGCTGCTGCTATCTTCGCTAATTATTTCAATATCATTTTCATCATCTGTATCCTTTACTATGAAAACATTGGAATTACTTCCAGCTGTACCTTTTTTTTCTATTCTTATATGTTTGCCGTGGAATTTGCCTTCTTCCTCCATTTCTTCAAAAACTTGTGGAGAAACTTCTTTGCCATTAACAATAAATATTTCTTCATCCCCATCAATTTTTATTTTAATATGCTTGTGCTCATCACTATCGCTGTACACCCAGGTATTAATATCAGTTTCTTTATGTATAACCTTATGCTTTGACTTATTATCACCCATAAAAAAGGAGTTGCTATCTTCATCATATACAATAGTAATGGGATCGATGGGTTTTCCTTCATTGTCGAAGGAAGAGGAACCTCTGAATTTTTTCCCGTCTTTGCTTTTGGACCGCATGTCAATTTCCAGTTCAATTATCTTTTTATTCTCATTTCGCACTGCTGTGTAAGAGAAATCTATTCCCTTGTCAGATAGATCTTTTTTAAGTTCCTCCAATTCTTCATTTGTGGTATCCTTATTTATAAGGATCTTAAAGGTTTTCTGATCATCTGCTGTTGTGAAGGCAGCCCCGGCGTTTGTTTCCGCCTTAGGTACGTAGATTGTCTTTGTGTTAAAACTTAATAGGAAAATTGCCAAGGCCGGCAGGATTAGTGCCATTTTAAATAAGTTTCTTTTGTGTGATTTTGATTTGTGTAACATGACTATTCGTTTTTTGATTAATGAACTGTAAAAATTATTGGTGATTGGTGTAAAAAATTGATTTCCAGATACTTTTAACAAAGCGTATTTGTATGCCCTGTCTGATGGAACGTTTTGAATGGCGGTTTCGTCAGCCAAATATTCGAGATTTTGCTCAATATTTTTCTTATAGAGCCAGCTAAAGGGATTTGCCCACATCACAATGGTAACCAGATGGGCTATTAGCAGGTCTATTGAGTGTTTTTGAGTACTATGCGCATGTTCGTGCTTTAAAATTGCTTCGAGCTCCAGGGGATTGAATTTATTCGGGTTATAAAAAATATACCTGAAAAATGAAAAAGGAGCAATATCCTTGTCCTTTTCCACGTAAACGTAGCTATCCATTTTGATGGTTTTGTTAGTACGAATCACTTTCCGGATTGCCAGTAGTTGAAATATAAACTTAAGCCCAAGCATGCTTATTCCAATGCCATACAGTGTATAAATTAAATCCAGCCAATTGAATGAAAACGTACTCATTTCAATGGAAGAATTTGCAAGAAGGGAATTAGATGCAGCTAAGGGCATTGCAGCGATTTCTACATATGTTTCAATTATGATAAAAGGGCAGACAAAAGCAGCAATTACCCCGATGAGTAGAAAATGTCGGTTTACAAGAAAAAAGGTTTCTTTTTTTAGAAAAACCTGGTAAACTAAATAAAACAGCATGAGTATTCCTGAAGCTTTTAAAAGGTAAATCATCAATGCTTCCATCTA
Source organism: uncultured Eudoraea sp. (assembly GCF_947258525.1). GTDB lineage: Bacteria > Bacteroidota > Bacteroidia > Flavobacteriales > Flavobacteriaceae > Eudoraea. The sequence continues at coordinate 3,634 of NZ_CAMYIP010000181.1, read as the reverse complement.
TTTTTCTTTTTCAATTAGTTGTATAATTTCCCTGAGTTCTTCAATGGATATCTTTTGCTCCTTTGCAAAAAATGATACCATACTTTTATATGAATTGTCGTAATAATCAGCAATGGTGTTAGAGATAAAGCGCTTTCTGTAGGCATCTTTGGTAACCAATGGGTAATATCTGTGTGTATTCCCGAATGCTTCGTGGGCAACGTATTTTTTGTCTTCCAAATTACGTACAATGGTAGATAAGGTATTGTAATGAGGCTTGTCGCCTTTTAATTCAGCCCTGATTTCCTTAACAAATGCCTTTTCTAATTTCCAGAGAATTTTCATTATTTCCTCCTCTTTATTGGTAAGTCTCTGCATGATAAAGTTAATTTTAATCAAACATATTACTAATAATATAGTTATACAACTATATTTATAGTTATTTAACTAATTTTTAAGTTTTTATACAATTGACAATTAAATATCTCATCTTTTCACCCAGGGTTTAACAGCTATTATATTCATCCAAAAAGAGGTAATTATATTAATGATATACCTCTCGCGGTTCCCCACCTAATTCTGCTATATTTGCCAAAAGCTTTCGCATGCTCAATTTATTGTTTATTGCAATTGGTTTGACTTTATTAATATTAGGTGGTAACTGGTTGCTAAAGTCGGCTGTGTCCTTTTCTTTGAGACTAAACATATCCAGAATTATTATTGGCATGACCATAGTCTCCTTTGCAACTTCTGCACCGGAACTTATAGTAAGCATAAATGCAGCATTAGATGGTTTTCCCGATCTGGCACTTAGTAATGTTGTAGGATCCAATATTGCCAATCTCAGCCTGATACTGGCTATTATTATTTTATTAGGAAGTATTGATGTTCGGAAAGCTTTTTATACAACAGACTGGCCTGTAATGATGGCGGCATCGCTTTTGTTTTTTGGTTTTATATATTTTGATGGAATTCTTGACCCCTATGAAGGGGGAATTATGGTGCTCTTTCTTTTTCTGTTTTTGGTTTTTTTGCTTCGCTTTCAGAAAACAGCGGTCGTAGATGACGTCCATTTGGATGACAAACCATTACCGCTATACAAGGCTGTACTTTTCATGGGATTAGGCGGTTTCGCACTCTGGGGAGGGGCAGAGTTGCTCGTAAAAGGTGCTGTAGGGATGGCTACTTTTTATGAGGTAAGTGAACGAGTTATCGGGATAACTGTGGTCTCGGTAGGTACAAGTATCCCTGAGCTGGCTGCTTCTATAATTGCCATACTTAAAAAAGAAAAAGCAATTTCCGTAGGAAACTTAATAGGATCTAACATTTTTAATTTGCTCGCAGTTTTAGGTATTACGTCAATGATATCACCAATTTATGTCATAGATCAGGGTCTTCTCAATAGTGATATATGGTGGATGCTTGGCATTTTCTTCCTTTGGTATTCTTCCCCAAAGGCCTGCGACTTGGCTGGCGCGATGGCCTGATATTGTTATCTTTTTATTCGCTGTTTTTGTATTTTACTTTGTTCTAAGGGCGCTATATATTTGGAGAATTAATTTACATGAGGTTAAGAATATTACTTTTCTTTTTTATAGTTGCTGGCCATATTGGCAACGTTTGTTGGGCTCAACAGTCAGAGTTTCTCTATGGGAAAGTTATAGATGCTAAAACTAAAGAACCTATCCCTTTTGCCACGATACGGATACTGAATAAGGCAGTAGGTGTGATTTCCAATGATGATGGTGGATTCGTAATACCTTTAAAATTTAAAGAAATAGGCGAAATACTCGAGATTAGTTCAATGGGCTTTGGTGCACAAAAGATCTTTATATCAGCGTTAGCTTCTGATCAAATAAACCTAATAATGCTCTTACCTAAAGCAATAGAGCTTCAGGAAGTTACTGTTGCAGCTAAGAAAAGAAGAAAACTTACTGCCTTTGAGATTGTTAAAAAGTCTATTGCAGCAATTCCCGGAAATTACCCAATGAAATCATTTTCAACAGTGGGGTATTACCGGGAATATCAAAAAAAAGGAAATCGATATATCAACTTAAATGAGGCTATTTTAGGAGTTTTTGATGAAGGTTTTAATACGTCAGATAATGAATTTACTGCGGTGCGGATATATGATTACAGGGAAAACAGGGATTTTGAAAGGGATACCATAGCCCTGGAACCTTATAATTACATAAATGGTATTAAGGTTATTGATAAAGCATTTTTGTGGAATTATGGGGGAAATGAATTTACCAT
>NZ_CAMYIP010000181.1:0-1364 GCF_947258525.1 uncultured Eudoraea sp. | reverse complement strand
TAAAATCAGTTTTGGGAAGCAGGTTCCCCAGTATTATGCTGAAGGTGTTTTATACATTTCACAAAGAGATTTCTCTATCTATAAAATGGAGTATGCTGTATATCATAAGTCAAAAACCACACAAGTCAATAATGGAACTAAAAAAAAGTCGGGAGGACAATTGATTTTTGAAATTATCACGGAGTATCAAAGAGTTGATAATAAAATGTTTCTAAACTATATTTCTTTTAATAATTCATTCAGGCTGAAAGAACCGCCTAAGTTTAAAGTAGAGGATGTGGCTATAGATTTAAACAAAAAATGTTTTGTTGTTTTGTTTAACAAGGCGCCTGAAACACAATCAGCCCTTAACTCAAGGTTCTATTCTTTAAAATTTAAAGGTAAAAGAGTAAGACTGAGTGAGATTAAAATAGAAAAAAAACGAGCGTCCCTATACCCAAAATTTAGAACGGTTGCTGAAAGTTCATCCTTCTTTAAAGAATTGAATAGTTATAGAAATAGAGATAATATGATAGATCCTGGGTGGTTTTCATTTGAGGTTAAGAAGATTATTGATGTGGAGGGTAATGAAATAAATTCACCGACTTACGGTAATTTCAATCAGTTCAGGGAATTTTTTGTACAGCAGGTAAAACCAAGTGTCAGTGGGCCTGAAGACAACTTGTATATGCAAAAGGACAGACCTATTTTTAAAAACCAGCCTATAGTTAAACCAGATGATTTCTCTGAATTATGGATGAATACACCTTTAAAGACTATAAATAACTAAAAAACCGCCTTTAAGGAATTAAAGGCGGTAGTTTATAAAATAATTCTGGAAATTAATTCGCTACGGCTTGAATATTTGCCGATTTAACAGTTTTGATAATTCTGCCTGCAATTTTGTAAGGATCACCATTGGAAGCTGGTCTCCTGTCTTCCAGCCATCCTTTCCAACCTTTTTCAACGGTTATAATCGGAATTCGGATAGAAGCACCTCTGTCTGATACACCATAACTGAAATCCTTAATAGATGCTGTTTCATGCAAGCCTGTAAGCCTTTCGTCATTGAAAGCACCATAAACGTCTATATGATCAAGCGCTACTGGCCTGAAGGCCTCACAAATTTGTTCATATATTTCTTTAGAACCACATGTTCTTAAAGTCGTATTTGAAAAGTTTGCGTGCATTCCGCTACCATTCCAATCTCCCTTAACAGGTTTTGGATGTAATTCAATATAATAGCCATATTTCTCTGTGAGGCGATTCAACAAATAACGGGCAATCCAGATTTCATCTCCTGCTTTTTTAGCACCTTTGGCGAAACACTGAAATTCCCATTGTCCGGGTGCAACTTCCTGATTAATACCCTCAAAATTAATGCC
>NZ_CAMYIP010000180.1 GCF_947258525.1 uncultured Eudoraea sp. | reverse complement strand
AGCACAGGTGGTCCTGGAGGGACCTCCACCACTTTTACATTTGCATTATACTGCTTACCAATTTTTTGAATTTCCGGACGCAGGAGGCTGGCTATATGATGGCTTTGAGCACTTCTGTCGTGTTTATCTACTAAATTTACCTGAATATCGGCCATATTGCTTCCACCTCGCAGATCATAATGACGTACTAAGCCATTAAAAGTAATAGGAGCAGATGTACCAACGTAACTTTGATAATTAACTACTTCCGGACGTGTTGCCAGATACTGAGAAATTTCTTTTGCGACAACAGCAGTACGTTCTAGCGTGGTGCCTTCAGGCATGTCTATGACTACCTGAAATTCATTTTTATTATCAAAAGGCAACATTTTAACGGCAACTGACTTTGTAAAGAACATACCCACCGAAGCAAGCAGCAGGAAGAAAGTTATTCCCAAAAATATCCAGCGTTTCTTTTTATTTTCCAGTAAGGGTTTTTCATATTTTTCATAGACCCTGTATATCAAGGTCTCATTAAGTTGTTTCTCCTCTTTTTTCTTCCCTTTTTTTTCTTTTTCACGTAGGAATATAAAACCGAGATAAGGAGTGATTGTCAGCGCCACAAACAGAGACAATATCATTGCAATAGATGCTCCAATTGGCATTGGAGACATATATGGGCCCATTAATCCGGATACAAAAGCCATTGGTAAAACAGAGGCAATACAATACCTGTAACAAATACAAGGGCAAAAAGTGTAATCCTGTTAAGTGTGTAATCCAACATATAGTAGCTCAAAAGTGTAAGAGCGAAAGTAATTGGAACGGATAAGAAGACTACTAAGCCTCCCCGCCAGCCCATTGCCAGCATAACTACAAATGTTACCGCTATAATGGCCCCAATAAGGTGCATAAGTAGTTCTGATACTTTTTGAGAAGCAGTTTCTCCATAATTACGTGTAACTTCTACATGGACATCTGTCGGGATTAAATTTTGTTTTAAATGATCTACCTTTTTTAAGATGATATCCGAAATCTTCATGGCATCTGCTCCTTTTCGTTTAGCAACAGAAATGGTAACCGCAGGATATTCAGAATTATATGACCGTACATTTTCACTCGCCTGACCAAATCCAAGTGAAACATAGTTTTTTGGTAATTCTGCTCCGTCATGTATCGTGGCAATTTGTTTGAGATATATTGGTTGATTCTGCTGAATTCCCACAACAAGATTTTCAACATCCTCGGTAGTTTCCAAAAACCTTCCTGTGGTTACTGTAAACTCAGTGTCGTACTTATCAAAAGATCCCGCGCTAAGTTGACTGTTATTGGCTTTTATCATTTGGGCAACGGCAAGGAAATCCAGGTCACTTTCTGCCATCTTATCTTTGTTCAGCACTACTCTTAATTGCCTGTTTCTGCCGCCAATTTTTTTGATCGCCGAAACATCATTAATCTTTTCAATTTCGTCAGACAGTTCCTGTGCAATCTGTTTTAATTGGTAATCATCATAATTTTCGCTCCACAGGGTTAGTCCAAGCATTGGCACATCGTCAATAGCCCTGGTTTTTACCAACGGAAAAGTTACACCTTGTGGCATGATATCCATATGTTTGTTAATCTCGTTGTAGAGCTTAACAAAAGACCTCTCAATATCCTCTCCTACATAAAATTGTACGATAACCATGGCTTGTTCCTTCATAGAAGTAGAATAAACATATTCTACCCCTTTGATATTGGAGATAAGTTTTTCCAATGGTTTTACTACCCTTGATTCAACTTCGGTTGGGCTGGCCCCCGGATATCCTACAAAAATATCGGCAATGGGAACATCAATCTGTGGTTCTTCCTCCCTTGGAATCAAAAAGGAGCTATATACCCCAATGATCATAAAAACTATCATAAGGAGTACTGTTAGTTTAGATCCTATGAACAACTTTGCAATTTTCCCTGCTAATCCTTCTTTCATATTATTAGTATTGCTTTATAAACTTCTTTTCCAGGTAGTGGTAAAAAACCCTGCCCAAAATCTATTGTATAGCTATTTTAGCCCCGTTATATAATTTTCCATCAGATGAAACAATAAAACTTTCATCCGCTGACAGACCTGATAATACCTCAACCCTGTCACCATAGGAACGTCCTAAACGCAGCCATCTCAGAAGTGCTGTATTGCTCTCACTTACTGTATACACCCCTGATAATTGCCCCTTATGAACAAGGGCCTCAATTGGTATCAATGCTGCTCTTGATTGATTTTCTGTTGTTACAGGAAATTTAATTGTGGCATACATCCCTGATAAGACAGGAGCGCTTGTTTCAGATAAGGATACTTTTACATGGTACTGCCCTCCTGTATTTTTAGATGAGCTGCGTACTTCAACCGCTTCTCCCTGAATATTCTCATTTAAGGAATTTAAGTTCACTTGCACTTCCATACCCTTTTTGATTTTTGTTATTTCAGATTCCGGTACTAAAGTCAACACCTGATATTTCCCCGGAGCTTCTACTTCAAGAAGAGGTATTCCGGGATTTGCCATATC
>NZ_CAMYIP010000179.1 GCF_947258525.1 uncultured Eudoraea sp. | reverse complement strand
AATTATGCGCAACATAACGGGTTATGGAGGAATGACCATTGCTTTTAATGAACTACCCAAAGGAACTGACTTTACACCTTTGCTTCAAGGACTAAAAAACAACAGTTGCCATTGCCCACATTGGGGCTATATTGTTGAGGGTGCAATACGGCTAATTTATGATGATAAATCTGAAGAAATTGTCAAAAAAGGGGATGTGTTTTACTGGCCTGCAGGACATACTGCCATTGTTGAAGAAGATGTAAAAATAATTGATTTTAGCCCAGAGAAGGAGTTTGGTGAAGTGATGGAGCATATAGGTAAAAAAATGGCGGAACTGGAAGAATAAATTAAAATAAACCTACCGAGAACAAAAGCTATTATTCTAAACTGGCTATTGGCCAGTATAACAACATAGCCACACCACTGTGGCATATAATTAAATACTATGAAATTAATAAACATTACAATTTTATTCCTAGGGGTTTTAATGGCTGGCTGTAATACCCCTGCACCTAAAGGTAATCCGATAACTGAAATGTATCCTGAAGAACAGGAACAAATCAAGAATATAGTCTACGATATTTTCGAAGTAGCTAAAGTAAAAGATATGGATAGTTTGGATTCCTATCATCTAAGAGGGCCTAAATTCACCAAATTTGATGATGGTGATTTACCTCAAAGACAGGATTATGAAATGGCAAAAACAACAGAGGAAGATTTATTCACAAATGTCACTGAATTTAATTACCAACCTCCTGATGTTAAGGTGGATGTTTTGGACGATGTAGCTATTGCAAGTTTTATCCTTGATTGGGGTGCAACAATCGATGAAAATACGTTTTCAGGAAAAAGTAGAAGCTCATTAGTATTTGTAAAAGAAGATGGACGATGGAAAATTGTACATGAGCATTTTTCACCGTATATCGAGATTAAACTATAAATTTCGATAACTTCATATTAAGGGCATCATAAGATGTTAACAAATGGTCAGATTCCTTAGGCCAGCAGTGTTTTTTACTGTCGGCGTTTGAGTCAGATAATTTATTAGGAATAAACAATCGTCCAACTTATAAAGTTTTGCCGAATCGTTATGTGTAATTAATATTAATTAATCGCAAGTCTTATTTAGAGCCAGCAGAAGTTGATTAAATTAATTATCTTAACATAGAATGAAGGAACATAGTACTGTGGATAATCTTGATAGACTCATTTCAATAATCATTTATGCAGATATTGTTGGATACTCCTCCATGATGCAAGAAGATGAGGAACTGGCATTATCAAAACTTAGGCACTTTGAAGAAGTTTTAAAACTTCAGTCAAAAAAATATGATGGTGAAATAGTCAAGGCTTATGGCGATGGGTGTCTCATGTTATTCCCAAGTGCCGTAAGTGCCATAAAATGTGCTATAAGCATACAAAATAATTTAAGAGAAGAACCCTATGTGCCTCTACGTATAGGTATACATATTGGAGAAATAGTGCGTAAAGGCCAGGATATATTTGGGGATGGTTTAAATATTGCCTCTCGTATTGAATCTATGGGTGTGGCCAATTCTGTTTTAATTAGTTCTGATATCTATTTTCAGATTAAGAATCACCCCGAAATCAAAACGGTTAAACTTGGTGATTTTGCCTTTAAAAATTTTATTGATTCTTGGAGCATTCTTATTATACAATCTTTCAGACTATAATTTCAAAAAAACAAAAACTGAACCCTCTGAGGGATCTGAAATATCCATTGCTGTTCTTCCGTTGCAAAACCTGAATGAAAATGAAAACCTGGAATACTTTTCGGATGGCGTGACTCAGGAAATCATCGATGAGCTTGCAAAAATCAAAACCATTGCAGTATTGGCATTTTCCACATCAATCCATTACAAAAAATCTACAATAACACCTATCGACATAGCGAATGAATTAAACGTTAATTATATAATATCGGGAAGCTCCAGGGTCTTCGGGGATAGCATTAGACTCTCCATAGAACTTTTCAACCCACATTCAAATGAAAGAATATGGAACGAGTCTTTTAATGAGGTGATGAAAAATGCACCATCTATACAATTATCAATCGCAAAGCAAGTTGCCAAAAGTCTCAACATAGAATTGACAACGGAGGAGGAGATATCATTAGCCAAAGTAAATACTGATAATGGTGAAGCGTTTAAATTATTTCTAAAATCAAAATCTGAATTTATGAGTCTAACACCAGAAGGATTTTCAGAAAGTATTGAGATGTTAGAAAGAGCAATTCACCTTGATCCTAATTATTCACAGGCCTATACGTTATTGGCTTTTGTCTTAGATTTTCAAACAGGATCATGGTTTGGCGGTGACCGATCAGCATCAGAAACAGTACGTATAACCTCTCCTTACATTGAAAAATCAATTTCGCTTAACCCAAAAAGTTCTGACATTTATTTGGTCAGGGCTCACTCAAACCTTTATGTAAAAGGCTTGATACGTGATGCTAAAAAAGATGTAGAGTACGCTTTGGCATTGAATTCCTGGCCAAAAACTCCTACTACGTACTGTATCTGTACTGTTGTGTCTACTTATGTTGCGCTTGGGGACCTTCAAAAAGCTAAAGAATTGGCGAACCTTGGAAGAGAGGTTGACCCTGGTAATGTTTTTATTTGGTGGGATCGAGCAAGTATTCATATGATAGAGGGAGAAATGCAAAAGGCACAGGCACTTTATGAAGAAGCCCTACAACTTATGGATATCCCATTTTTCCAATTTTTCGTTGGTTTAAGTTATTATCATGACGGTCAATTTACAAAAGCGTTAAAACACTTTGAACAGGCATTTGAATCGGACGAAATTCCTATCAACTACAATGTAGCATATTTATCCAATTCGCACTATATGCTTGGTAATACAGCAGAAAGTGAACGATACCGTCAGGAATTAGAAAGGAGAATAGCTTCAGGTGCACATCAAGTCAATCTGGCCATGGCAATGATCTCAGCTGTGCAGAGTAACGTTGATGAAACTTTGACCTGGCTCGAAATGGCTCAGGAAAAAAATGAGTATCCTATGG
>NZ_CAMYIP010000178.1:1991-2592 GCF_947258525.1 uncultured Eudoraea sp. | reverse complement strand
AAAATCCCCCGAAAAACTTAAATATATAACAACTATAAAATATATGCACTTCAATTATATCTCATTTTAAAAATATGAATTTCAAAAGATTAGAAATACCGGATGTAGTAGTATGTGACCCGAATATTATGGGAGACGATCGCGGCTATTTTGCGGAAACCTACAGACAGGACAAACTCAATGAATTTTTGGGGTATCCCATTCATTTTTGTCAGGATAATGAATCCAGGTCTTCTTATGGTGTTTTAAGGGGCTTGCATTATCAACTACCAACTTACGCCCAAACAAAGCTTGTTCGGGTAATACAAGGAAGGGTGCTGGATGTAGCTGTTGATATTCGAAAAGGTTCGCCAACCTTCAGACAGCATGTTGCTGTAGAATTAAGTGGAGAAAATAGGAAACAATTATTGATCCCAAAGGGTTTTGCACATGGCTTTTTGGTATTAAGTGAGGAAGCACTTTTTGCCTATAAAGTAGATAATTTTTACAACAAGGAATGGGAACGGGGAATGGCCTACAATGATCCTGCAATTGGGATTGACTGGAAACTGGCAGAAAACAAAATAGCATACTCTGTAAAAGATTCCCGCCTCCCTTTATT
>NZ_CAMYIP010000178.1:0-1826 GCF_947258525.1 uncultured Eudoraea sp. | reverse complement strand
CGGAGCGAATGGGCAACTGGGTTCTGAATTGCGAGCTCTGGAGTTCCATTATCCTTCCTATAATTTCATTTTTACAGATTTGGAACAACTGGATATTACCGCTTATAGAGCTGTGGAGAAATACATTGAACAAAATGCAATCACAGCGATCATCAACTGTGCGGCCTATACGGCTGTAGATAAGGCAGAAACGGAACCTGCCAGGGCCAATGCCATAAATCACCTGGCCGTTGAAAACCTTGCGAAGATTTCAAAATCAGGGGGTATTACACTCGTACATATTTCAACAGATTATGTGTTCGATGGCACCTCTGATAAACCTTATACCGAAGAAGATGTTCCCAACCCGCAAAATATTTATGGAAAATCAAAACTGGCGGGTGAAAAAGCCATGCAAGGGGTAAATCCATCTAATTCCATAATTATAAGGACCTCCTGGGTATATTCTTCCTATGGGAACAATTTTGTCAAGAATATGATACGATTAGGAAAGGAAAAGGAAAGCTTAAATGTTATATCAGATCAAAGAGGTTCCCCTACCTATGCCAGGGATTTGGCGAAAACAATTTTGGAAATACTGCCAAAATTAAAAAATGAGGATGTAGAACTTTATCATTATTCCAATGAAGGCGTCTGCAGTTGGTACGATTTTGCATTAACCATCTTCACCTTAAAAGAGATATACATAGATGTTAAACCTGTGGAAACCAAGGATTTTTTTACTGTTGCGAAAAGACCGCAATTTAGTGTGTTAAATATTGGTAAGATCAAAAATACCTTTGGTATAGAGATCCCGCGGTTTAAGGATTCTCTGGAACAATGTTTATTAAAAATTAATTTTGAATCTAAAATCATTCAACTTCCTAAAATATTGGATCCCAGAGGAAACTTAAGTTATTTTGAAAACAACAATCAGATTCCTTTTGAAATTAAAACGACCTATTTATTATATGATGTCCCTGGGGGTGAAATTCTGCGAGGTCAATCAATTAAGGAACACAATGAACTAATTGTGGCCTTATCCGGAAGTGTGGATATCACTGTTTTTAATGGTAAAAAAGAAGAAAAGTTTTCATTGAACAGATCCCATTTCGGACTGTTAATCCAGAATGGATTCTGGTGTCAAATGGAAAATTTTGTTACAAATACGGTGGTGTTAGTTGCTTCAAACACCAAATTAAATGAAAATAGTATCATAAGGAATAATGATAATTATGGTAAACAAAAGGATTATGAGAAAGACAGTATTTGATTGTTCCCTTATTGAACTGCCTCGAATTCAAAATAGGTCCGTGAGTCTTACGCCTATCAATAATTATAAGGATATACCCTTTGAAGCAAAGAGAATTTTTTATGTGTATGATATTCCCGGAGGTGTCATTAGAGGAACCCATGCACATAAAGAATGCCATGAATTCTTAATTGCCGGATCAGGTAGTTTTGAAGTACACTTGGATGATGGGAAAGACAAAAAAATAGTAATGCTAAATCAACCATATAAAGGGTTACATATACCGCCTGGTATCTGGGCTTCAGAAACAAATTTTTCTTCCGGTGCAATGTGTTTGGTTTTTGCTTCACATGAATATGAGGAAGATGATTACATAAGAGATTATAATTCTTATTTAGATTATATCAGAACTAGCAAATCTGATTTGCCCTAGAGGGTTTCAAGCCTTCATGGCGCTATGATACCAATTGCTATAATTGAATTGTTACTTTGCATTTAAAAAAGTGTTGGAAGTTTTTAAGTGATTAGGATAAAAAAATATCATGCAGAAGACAAGGAGGCCTGGGATGATTTTATTGATAATTCCAAAAATGGA
>NZ_CAMYIP010000177.1 GCF_947258525.1 uncultured Eudoraea sp. | reverse complement strand
ATCAGAAGTAAACACCACTATAGTGTTGTTTTCGAGACCTTCTTCCTTCAAGGTGGCAATTATTTTCCCAACCCCATGATCAATTTCTTCCAATACATCGCCGTATAATCCACGTTTGCTTTTGCCTCTGAATTCTTTTGAAACAAATAAGGGTATGTGGGGCAAGTTGTGTGCTAAATAGATAAAGAATGGATTTTCCTTGTTTTTCTTTATAAATGAAATAGTTTCATCTGTATATCTGAGGGTGATTGTATTTTGATTAGCCGGGCGTTCTATGATCTCAGTATTTCGCATTAGGGGAACATTAAAATGATTTGTTTTAATTGCCTCATCGGGTTGTTTCCAATACTCCCAATAGGGAATATCTACCACCTTATCCATATCATTAGAATATGGAATCCCATAGTAATAGTCAAAACCATTATTGGTTGGGAGATATTGCTCCTTATGACCCAAATGCCATTTTCCTATACAGGCTGTTTTATAACCTACCTGCTTGAGTTGTTCGGCCAGGGTGATTTCAGATGCCGGCAAACCATTTTTGGAATTGGGATAAAGTACTCTTCGTTTATGGCTGGACATGCCACTCCTTACCGTTAATCTTCCGGTAAGTAAAGCGGCCCTGCTGGGTGTGCAAACACTGGCAGCTGCATAAAAATTGGTCCATTTTTGTCCCTCGAATGCCATTTGATCCAGGTTGGGAGTTTGAATAGTGGGATGGCCATAAACCCCCAGGTCTCCATAACCAAGATCATCTGCAAAGATTATGATAAAATTAGGTTGCTTATTATCTTGTCCAAAGGTTTTTTGCAATGCTGTTACGCAAACCAAAACACTCAATATTAGCTGTAAACCTGACAATTTGATCTTAATATTCATTTCTTATAACTTTATGTTTTAAAGATATGTATCTCAAAAGAACTTAAAAAATAATATCTGTGCCGACGTTAATAACTCGTGACAACTCTGCTATTTATGAATTTTGTTTTTGATTATTTTTAGCTACTTTTTTTCAAGCTGATACCAAATTACTATGTACCTCATTTTTGATACCGAAACTACTGGCCTGCCAAAGCGATGGGATGCTCCGGTAAGTGATACTGAAAACTGGCCCCGTTGTATTCAAATTGCCTGGCAATTGCACGATGCAATGGGTAATTTATTGGACCAGCAGGACTACCTGATACAGCCCGATGGCTTCAATATTCCTTATGACGCTGAAAAAATTCACGGGATATCTACCGAACTTGCCCGTGAAAAGGGACATCCCCTGGCCCAAGTTTTAAAGAAATTTAATGATGCACTTGCCAAGACCAAATTTGTAGTCGGCCAGAATGTTGGTTTCGATATTAACATAATGGGGGCTGAATTTTACAGAGCCAACCACAAAACGCTGCTAGGAGAATTGCCTGTTCTGGATACATGTACAGAACATACGGCCACCCTCTGTGCAATTCCGGGAGGACGGGGTGGTAAATTTAAGCTCCCTACCCTTACGGAGCTTCATCAGTATTTGTTCAATACACCTTTTGCCGAAGCACACAATGCCACATCTGATGTAGAAGCCACGATCCGATGTTTTTTAGAACTCATAAGAAGAAAACAATACACCAAAGTACAACTGGATGTGCAACCAGATTACTTCGAAAAATTTACTGAAGTCAACCCTCAGGAAATTCAGTTAATAGGTTTAAAACATATCAACCTAAAGAAGGCTTCCGAAAAAATATCCAAACATCTCAAAAATTTAGATGCATTAGAAGTTTCCGAAGAGGACCTGAACCAAAATATAAAGTCACTTGAAGACGCAGAATTTATTCATCTGCATAACCACTCTCAATTTTCGGTTCTGCAGTCTACGATTAAAGTAAAGGACCTGGTTGCAAGTGCCTCTGAGAATAAGATGTCTGCGGTAGCATTGACAGATCACGCCAATATGATGGGTGCCTTTCACTTTGTTAAAGAGGTAAAGGCCCATAATAAAATGGTAGAAGAAACAGCTGCCGACGCAGCTGAAAATGAAGATACTATTCAAAGAAATTTTATAAAACCCATTATTGGTTGTGAATTTTTTGTGTGCGATAACCACACCAATAAAAACGTCAAAGATTATGGGTATCAAATGGTATTGCTGGCCAAAAATAAAAACGGGTATCACAACCTGGCAAAAATGTCTTCTATTGCCTACACCGATGGATTTTACTATGTGCCCAGAATTGATAAAAGCATTATATCCCGGTTTAAAGATGATATCATTGTCCTGAGTGGAAACCTATATGGCGAAGTAGCATCCAAAATTCTGAATATTGGTGAAAAACAGGCCGAAGAGGCACTGCTTTGGTGGAAAACTATGTTTAAAGATGACTTTTATTTAGAAATCATGAGGCATGGCCAGGAAGATGAAGAAAGAGCCAATAAAGTACTTGTTGAATTTGCCAAAAAACACCAGGTAAAACTGGTTGCCACTAACAATACTTATTATTGCGCGAAGGAAGATGCCGCCGCGCACGATATTTTATTATGCGTTAAGGATGGTGAAAAACAGGCCACCCCAATAGGCAGGGGTCGCGGCTACAGGTATGGCCTGCCCAACCAGGAATATTACTTTAAGAGTGGTTCTGAAATGAAAGAATTATTTAAAGACCTGCCGGAATCTATTCTGAATATTCAGGAAATCGTTGACAAAATAGAGCCTTATGAACTGGCCAGGGACGTACTTTTACCGGAGTTTGAAATTCCGGATGAATTTAAGGTAAAAGAAGATGAAGCAGATGGGGGGAAACGCGGTGAAAATGCCTACCTCCGGCATATTACCTATGAAGGGGCCAAAAGAAGATATGGCGAGATTACAGATGAGATAAGGGAACGAATAGATTTTGAATTAAAAACGGTTGAGAACTCCGGATATCCGGGTTACTTTCTAATTGTCGAGGATTTTATAAGGGAAGCAAGGAATATGGACGTTTCGGTGGGCCCGGGAAGAGGGTCTGCCGCAGGTTCTGTAGTGGCCTATTGCCTTTGGATAACCAATATTGACCCTCTGAAATACGACCTGCTGTTTGAGCGCTTCCTTAACCCGGACAGGGTTTCAATGCCGGATATAGACATTGATTTTGATGACGAAGGCCGTGGAAAAGTCATGGATTATGTTATCAATAAATATGGTGCGAACCAGGTGGCTCAGATTATAACGTATGGTACCATGGCCGCCAAATCTTCTATCAGAGACACAGCAAGAGTTCTGGATCTGCCTTTAAACGATGCAGACCGTATTGCGAAATTAATTCCCAATATGTCCAAACTGAGCAAAATCTTTGGGGTTCCCGAAGCGGATCTTAAAAAGCGGTTTCGGTCTGATGAATTGGAAAAAGTAAATAATCTGCTTAATATATCGGAGGGAGAAGATTTGGAGGCGCAGACCGTGAAGATGGCCAGGGTACTTGAAGGTTCTTTACGGAATACCGGCATCCATGCTTGTGGTGTAATTATTACCCCGGATGACATAACCAACTTTGTTCCTGTTGCGACAGCTAAAGATTCTGATTTATACGTAACCCAGTTCGACAATTCTGTGGTAGAGAATGCGGGTCTGTTAAAAATGGATTTCCTTGGTCTGAAAACGCTGACGCTTATAAAGGACACCGTTAAAATTGTAAAAGCCAAACATGGAATACAATTAGATCCGGATGAATTTCCCCTTGATGATGCCCCCACTTATGAGCTATTCCAGAGAGGAGATACGGTTGGGATATTTCAATATGAATCTTTGGGGATGCAGAAACACCTTAAAGATCTGAAACCTTCGGTTTTTGACGACCTGATAGCCATGAATGCGCTTTATCGTCCCGGTCCCATGGAATATATTCCCAGTTTTATCGCGAGAAAAAAAGGGGATGAAGAAATTACCTATGATCTTCCTGAGATGGAGGAGTACCTTAAAGAAACCTACGGGATAACCGTCTATCAGGAACAGGTGATGTTATTATCACAAAAACTAGCAGGTTTTTCTAAAGGCGAAGCAGATGTTCTCAGAAAAGCAATGGGTAAAAAAATATTTGCCCTGCTACAAAAGCTTAAACCGCAGTTCCTGGATGGGGGTGAAAAAAATGGACATCCCAGGGAAACCCTGGAAAAAATCTGGAAGGATTGGGAAGCTTTCGCCTCATATGCTTTTAACAAAAGTCATTCTACCTGCTATGCCTATATTGCCTATCAAACGGCCTATTTAAAAGCGCACTATCCTGCAGAATATATGGCTGCCGTTCTTTCGAACAATATGAGCGACATAAAGCAGGTTACATTTTTTATGGAAGAATGTAAACGCATGGGGCTTGAAGTTCTTGGTCCGGATGTAAACGAATCCTATTATAAATTCGCGGTAAATAAAGACAATGCTGTTAGATTTGGCATGGGAGCAATAAAAGGCGTTGGCCGTTCAGCCGTTGAGACGATTGTTGAAAACCGAAAAGAGAACGGTGCCTTTAAATCGGTGTTTGATTTAGCAAAGCGAATAGATTTAAGAGCAGCCAATAAAAAAGCATTTGAAAACCTTGCGCTGGCCGGAGGGTTCGATTCCTTTGGGGACACACACCGAGCGCAATATTTTCACAAGACAGGAGACAGCAGCACCTTCCTTGAAATGGTTATTAAATACGGTTCCAAATTTCAGGAAAGCGAAAACTCATCACAGGTAAGTTTGTTTGGTGAAACCAGTGAAGTTCAAATTCCGGAACCTGAAGTACCCCCTTGTGAAGAATGGGGTACTATGGAAAAACTCAGAAGAGAAAAAGAGGTAGTAGGTATTTATATTTCCGGGCATCCACTGGATGATTTCAGGACAGAGATTAATGCATTTTGCAATGCCAATGTTTCCTTTTTTAATAATTTGGAAGACTACGTAAACAGGGATCTTGCTTTTGCGGGAGTCATTACAGATGTGCAACACCGGGTTTCTAAAAATGGTAAGGGATGGGCTCTATTCACCATGGAGGACTATACAGACACCTATGAGTTTCGAATTTTTGGTGAAGAATATTTAAAATTCCGACACTTTCTGATGATTAATTCGTTTGTATTTGTGAAAGTATTTGTCAGGGAAGGATGGACAAACCGTGATACCGGTAAAAAAGGAGACGCGCGCTTACAGTACGTCAATTTTATGTTGTTGCAGGAAACCATGGAAAACTTTGCCAAAAAACTGACCATAAAATTAAATATTGACCAGCTCAGAGAAGAAAATATTCACGCACTAAAGGATACTCTTATCTCTTACAAGGGGAAGCATCCGCTAAATTTTGTGATTTACGAAATGAATGAAGAAATAAAAGTAAACCTGTCCAGCAGAAAACAAAAAGTAGAGATCACCAGTGAACTGCTGCATACACTGGAAGAAAAGGACGTACATTATAAATTAAATTAAATAAGCTTTTCCAATAGGGTAATAAGAAAAACGAATACTATTGGAGTAATGAAAGAGTCGAATAATTGACTAAATTTGTGTAATTATAAAACAAAACAATATGGCTTTAGAAATAACAGATGCTACTTTTGACGAAGTAGTTTTAAAAAGTGATAAACCCGTAGTGGTAGATTTTTGGGCAGCCTGGTGCGGTCCTTGTAGAATGGTAGGACCTATTATAGAGGAAGTAAGTGCTGAATATGACGGTAAAGCGGTAGTGGGAAAAGTGGATGTTGATACCAATCAGGAATACGCTGCAAAATATGGAGTACGAAACATTCCAACAGTTCTTGTATTCAAAAATGGAGAGATAGTAACAAGACAGGTTGGGGTATCTCCGAAAAAAGTATATACCGATGCAATTGAAGCGGTACTTTAAATAAAAAAAGAAACTTCAATTTTAAAAAAGGTTTAGCAATTGCTAAACCTTTTTTAGTTTATCTTGGTCCTATGGATTTGCGGTCAGAATTACATAACGCACCCTTATTTCAAAACCTGGAATTATTGGCAAACCAGATAGTGGAAGGCTTTATCAGTGGCATCCACAAAAGCCCTTTTCACGGTTTTTCAGCAGAGTTTGCCGAGCACAAAATTTATAATACCGGGGAGAGCACCAAACATATAGACTGGAAGTTGTTTGCAAAAACGGACAAGCTTTATACAAAACGGTATGAAGAAGAAACCAATCTCAGGTGCCATATGATCTTAGACAATTCGGCTTCTATGTACTACCCTGAAATTAAGAAGCTGTCTATTAATAATTTAAATAAAATTGGTTTTGGGGTGCTAGCTATTGCTGCTCTGATGAACATCCTTAAAAAGCAGCGAGATGCTGTGGGCCTAAGTGTATTTTCTGACGCCTATAGCTTCTACGCTTCTGAGAAGGGAAGCGAAAGACACCACCAAATGTTACTGGCCAAACTAAGCGAGATAAGCCTTGACAATAAACCCGCCAAGCAGACGGAGATGTATACCTATTTACATCAGATAGCCGAGAAGATTAAAAGGCGAAGTCTCGTATTCCTCTTTACAGATATGTTTCAGACTGCGACATCAGATGAAAAGCTATTTGATGCACTGCGACATTTAAAATACAATAAGCATGAGGTAGTGTTATTTCATTTGCTTGATAACGAAACCGAATTGCATTTTAATTTTGAGAATACTCCAAAAAGGTTTGTTGATTTAGAAACCGGCAGCCATATAGACCTCTATGCAGATACCATAAAAGAGGCTTATGAAGGAGGGATCAGTGAATATTTAAATGACTTAAAACTAAAATGTGCACAGTATAAGATAAAATATGTGGAGGTAGATATACGGCAACCTTTTACCAAAGTATTAAATACCTTTATGATCGAGCGACAGAATTTCTTATAGTGTCGGTGGAATTTTAAATAAATTGTTTGTGGAATTCATTTAGCAACGTATATTTGCACCCACCTTCAACTCAGTAGAAGTTTTGGTGGACAAAGATATGTAACAAGGTTTGAAGCTGACTGTCGTCAGCGTCCGCTTGAGGCGGATAAAATCATTGGTCTGGTAGTTCAGTTGGTTATCCCGAGTACTCGGGACTGCCTGTCACAAGGCAAACACGTTCTTAGAAGTATGTTTTTTGTATATATCATTGAAAGTGCCGTAGACAACTCTTTTTATATTGGTCAAACTAAAGATTTGATAAAAAGAGTGACTTATCATAATGAAGGTCTTTCTAAATACACTTCGAAGAAAATACCATGGAAATTGGTGTATTCTGAAGTGTTCAATACAAGAACCGAAGCAATAAAGAGAGAACGATTTTTAAAAAATCAAAAAAATCGTACTTTTTATAAACGCTTAATACAAAATTGGTCTGGTAG
>NZ_CAMYIP010000176.1 GCF_947258525.1 uncultured Eudoraea sp. | reverse complement strand
AAAATGTATTTTAATACTTTGTACACATTATTAGTTGACTATCCTGAGAATTGGAGCTTTGCAAAGCTAGGACAAAGCCATTTCTCGGTTATATTTGGTTCGGTATTCTAAAGGAGATAAACCCGTATATTTCTTAAATGTTTTTCTAAAGGACTTCTGATCATTGTAACCAACATTATACATTACCTGATTAATATTTAAAGTTGAGGATTCAAAACTCTTTTTGGCAACTTCAACTTTTACTCGTTGCATGTATTCCAATGGTGTATTCAGTGTTGCTTTCTTGAATCTCCTAATAAAAGTTCTACTGCTTATAGCAAATTTTTTTGCCAGGTCTTTCACGCTTAATTTTTCTTCAAAAT
Source organism: uncultured Eudoraea sp. (assembly GCF_947258525.1). Taxonomy (GTDB): domain Bacteria; phylum Bacteroidota; class Bacteroidia; order Flavobacteriales; family Flavobacteriaceae; genus Eudoraea. The sequence continues at coordinate 7,006 of NZ_CAMYIP010000176.1, read as the reverse complement.
TCTCCTCTATATAAATCTGGACAGCTTTTATTATTTCATCACTGTGTTCTTTCTGCCCTTTAAAAATTACAAATTGATTTTGATTAATCCGGTCAAAATCTATTTCTGCCATTTTGGAACACCATATTGCCGTTTCTCTTCCGTAATATTTCTCTATCAAATAAACTATCATATTTAGAAAAGAATAAGCTCCGCCACTAGAATAGATGCCATTATCCTCGCTTATTATCTTGTCTGGCAAAAGATGAATTTTGGGATATTTTTCTTCAAATTTTTGATGGACTACCCAATGAGTGGCGCACGTTTTTCCATTAAGCAAACCGGTTTCAGCAAGAATAAATGCACTTCTGCATAAACTCGCAACATCGGCATCATCTTTAATCCTTCTCATTTTTATCCAATTAATGAAGGGCTCATTTTTCACTAGTGCATCTTCAATATTGCCCGTAATGGAAGAGATTATTATCAAATTTGTGCTTTCTACTTCCTCAATGGTTTTTGTTGGTTTTATCTGAAAATATTCATGGCAAGAAATGGGCTCTTTTGTCAAACCAACCAAGTCTATCTTAAAAAAGTCCTCTTGATTGTTCCCTATGCGTTTAGAATAGCTATTGGCCATTTTGAAAAGATTGAGTGTTCCAACAATAGTGTCTAAAATCAGTGTTCCTTCAGGTATAATAATGCTCAAATGCTTCATTTTAGTTTTTATGACAAATATATTCAATACACTTGGCATATTCAACCCCCTAAGATGTCATTAAAGACACCTTTAAAGTATATATAAACGCCATAACTTTGTGATATTCATAATTCTTAAAATTCAAAAAAATGACAAATCAAGAAATTACAGTAGTGTACAAATGGACAGCCAATCCTGGAAAAGCAGAAGAACTTAAAGCCATTTACAAAGAAGTCGAAAAACAGATGCAGGAAACAGAGCCAAATGCACTGAAAGTAGATTGCTATTTCGATGAGAGTACAAATGCTTTGATTGTTTATGATCTATTCAAAGATGGTGCTGCTTTAGGACAGCATTTAGGTACAACGGCTGCCGGACACTTCCCAACCTTGCTTAAAATTGCAGTCCCCGGGGCGTTCCTTTTTTGTGGCGATGTTCCTGAAGAATTGAAACAAGCTGCCATAGGTATGGGACTAGATGCAACATTTGCTCCTCATATTTTTGGTTTTGACAGAAAGATGGTTTAATAATTAATTCATCTAAATAAATTAAAAATCAAGGGAATAGAAACATCATACTATTCTTTTGTTTTTTATTTATCAAGTCTAATCGTCTTTATAAACTAACTTCATTAAAGTGATTATTTTCCAAGAAGCAAACCAGCTTTAATATAGCTTTTATCAGTATTTTTGGATTTGAAATTATTTAATGAAGTACTACTTTTTATTTTTAATCCTAGTTGCAAATTCTTTCTACGGGCTTACGCAAGAAAAGGAAAACGATACCATTACCTACCTAAATGAAGTAATTATTTATAATCCTCTCAGAGCTAATAAAACTCTTGGGATTACGCAATCCACAATTATTCGGGAAAATGCATTTCAAAATCACAGTCCAATTGATATAGCCTCATCAATTAATCAGATCTCCGGAGTTTATTTGCTTTCCGGCGCATTAAATACTAACCGAATAACCATTCGGGGAGTTGGTGCACGCACCCCTTTTGGAACAGATAAATTACGCTTATATTTCAAAGATATTCCGGTTACAAACGGTAGTGGTTTTTCAACTATTGAAGCTTTCGACCTGGAAAATCTTACTTCCATGGAAGTGATTAAAGGGCCTAAAGGAACTGCGTATGGTACAAATCTGGGAGGTGCCATACTTCTTAAACCTAAAGAACAAATATCTAATGGAACATTTTTTGAGAACAATTTTACTTTAGGTTCTTATGGGCTTATTAAAAACAATTTAAGTTTTGCACATACTACGGATAGTCTGGAGATTAATTTGCGCTATAATCATTTGAATACGGACGGATATAGGGAGAACAGTAACTTTAACCGCAATGGTATTCTTCTGACCACAGCCATTAAACTAAACCCCAGGAGTTCAATTGGTATATTGGCAAATTATATTGATTATACCGCTCAAATACCAAGTTCTTTAGGAATAACTGCCTTTAAGGAAAACCCTAGACAAGCTGCTTTTACATGGAAACAGGCACAGGGATTTGAATCTAATAAATATACACTTCTGGGGCTCTCCTATAGCTATAAAATAAGTAGCAAGCTAGAGAATACAACAAGTCTTTTCTACTCATATCTTGATCATTATGAACCACGTCCTTTTAATATCCTGGATGAGTTTACCAATAGCTACGGTTTCAGGTCCATATTTACAGGTAATTTTGGATTTCAGGACAGAGAAGCGTCTTACCTGTTTGGAGGTGAGCTCTACAAAGACGAATATAATTGGAGAACTTATGAGAATTTATATCGGGAAAACGATGGAAACGGAAGTCTTCAGGGAAATGAACTTAGTCACAACAAGGAATTCAGAAGGCAATTCAATGCATTTGCCTCTATAGCACTCCCGCTTGCTACCAGATTTAATATGCAACTAGGCGTTAACCTAAACAAAACTCATTACGACTATAGAGACCTATTTAATTCGGGTGAAGATAATAAAAGTGCAAAACGAAATTTTGATCTTATTGTAATGCCAAGTTTGGATTTGGTCTACACAATTAGCCCGGGGCGGCAGCTATATGTAAATATTAGCAGAGGGTTTTCCAATCCCGGATTGGAAGAAACACTTACTCCTGAAGGGATAATCAACCCGGAGATAACCCAGGAAAAAGGGATGAACTATGAGCTTGGCGCCAAAATGTATCTTGCCAGGAATAAACTATGGTTAAACCTGGCTGTCTTTAGGATGAATATTAATGATTTATTGGTTGCACAACGCATTGGAGAAGATCAATTTGTTGGTAAAAATGCAGGGAGTACAAGACATCAGGGTATTGAATTAGATATGAATTATACTTTCGATCTAAGCTCTAAATTACAAATCATTCCATTTGCAAGTTATACCCTCAGTGACCATATATTCGTGGATTTTGTAGATGGAGACAATGACTATTCAGGAAATCCCTTAACTGGTGTTCCCAGGAATAGAATAAATTTAGGACTGCGCCTTAACCACACTAAGAATTTTTATTGGAACACTACCTATCAATACGTAGATGGCATTCCTCTTACAGATGCCAACAGCCTGTATAGCGAACCATATAATATTCTAAATACAAGATTGGGATATAACAAAGAAATCATAGAGAATTTATATATCTCTTCAGATTTTGGTATAAACAATATATTTGATGTTAATTATGCCCAATCCGTGTTAATCAATGCAGTTGGATTTGGTGGATCCGAACCTCGTTACTACTACCCCGGGAATGACAGAAATTTTTATATAAGTCTGGGACTTAGATATCAATTATGAGTATTACTATCTAATAAGGCCTTATTCTGTCTTCTTCAGCCAGTGCTTCATTGCAACTTCATTGGCGATAGCCGTATTAACGGCTCCAATAGCTATTCTCTTCTGCTCCATGGTATCTCTGTGACGAATAGTTACTGTTTCATCTTCTAAAGTTTGATGGTCTACAGTAATACAAAAAGGAGTACCTGCGGCATCTTGCCTTCTATATCTTCGGCCTACGGCATCTTTTTCATCATAGATTACATTGAAATCCCATTTGAGATCATCAATAATTTTATGTGCTATTTCTGGTAATCCATCCTTTTTTACAAGTGGCAGCACAGCTGCTTTTGTAGGTGCAAGGACGGCCGGAATTTTTAAAACCGTTCTGGTAGTTCCATTTTCAAGTTCTTCTTCCTTTAGTGAATTTGATAAAACGGCCAGGAACATTCTATCAACTCCAATGGATGTTTCTACAACATAAGGCACATAATTCTGGTTGAGTTCAGGATCGAAATACTGCAATTTTTTACCTGAATATTTTTCATGGCTACTAAGATCAAAATCGGTTCTGGAATGAATCCCTTCGAGTTCTTTAAATCCAAAAGGAAATTTAAACTCAATATCCGAAGCGGCATCCGCATAATGAGCTAATTTTTCATGATCATGAAAGCGGTAATTCTCCTCCCCCATTCCCAGGGATAAATGCCATTTCATTCGTAACTCCTTCCACTTTTCGTACCATTCTATCTGAGTTCCGGGTTTAATAAAAAATTGCATCTCCATTTGTTCAAATTCCCGCATCCTGAAAATAAATTGCCTTGCAACAATTTCATTTCTGAACGCTTTTCCAATTTGTGCAATTCCAAATGGTATTTTAAGTCGTCCGGATTTTTGAACATTCAGAAAATTCACGAATATCCCCTGAGCAGTTTCGGGTCTCAAATAAAGATCGGTCGCATTTTCAGCAGAAGCCCCTAGTTTTGTTCCGAACATTAAATTGAACTGTTTTACATCGGTCCAATTCTTTGATCCTGATACAGGACAAACAATATCTAGTTCAACGATCAGATTCTTTACATCTTCCAGGTCTTCCTTTTCCAGGGACCTTGCGAGTCGTTTCAGAATAGTTTGTGATCGCTCCTGGTATTCTACCACCCTGGCATTGGTTGCCAGGAATTGTTCTTTATCGAAGGCCTCTCCAAAACGTTTGGCGGCTTTACTTACTTCCTTCTCAATTTTGGCTTCTATTTTGGCTACATGATCTTCGACCAAAACGTCTGCCCTATATCTTTTCTTGGAATCCTTATTGTCTATCAAAGGATCATTGAATGCGTCTACGTGGCCAGAAGCCTTCCAAATGGTAGGATGCATAAATATGGCAGCGTCTATCCCCACAATGTTTTCGTTCATCTGAACCATTGCCTGCCACCAGTATTCACGTATATTTTTCTTTAATTCCGCACCATTCTGGAGGTAGTCGTATACAGCGCTAAGGCCATCATAGATCTCACTAGATTGCACCACATAACCATATTCCTTGGCGTGTGAAATTACTTTTCTGAAAATGTCTTCTTGATTTGCCATTGGGCAAAAATAGAACTTTAGGGAAAGACTCTAATGATTATTTTAATTGAAATTCTGCTGTAGTGAGTAATTTTTCGTCCTCGAAGACATTTAAGGTGTAGGTCCCTGAAAGGAGTGAACCTTCGGGAACCGTAATAAAATCACAGACGCTCATTTCTTCTCCCTTAAATATAAGCGTTACCCTCTTACTATACAGGTTGCCATTTACAGAGATAATATTCGCATTATCTTCAATGATACCCATATTGGGCCCAAGAAACTGGAAATACAACACTTTTTCCTTAACGGTGGTAGTATTGGGATCTGCCTGAATGGTGATGCATCCACGTAACTTTTCTATGGTAGAGGCTTTATTTGTTTTTATGGGTTTCCCACTGCGCATTCTGAATCCACTGCCTTCAGAATTTACAAGAGCCAGATAACTTTTCATTTTCAACTCTCTGCTAAGTTCAAGATTTTTCCTCCGCAATAATGCTTCTGCCTCTGCAAGGGAATTACTCTGGCCTCTAATATCTTCGAGCATTATACGGGTCTCATCATACTTGTCTGCGAGAAGCCTATTGTTATAACGAAGAAGATTATTCTTCAATTTAATACTGTCATATCGTGCCTCAAGTGTCCTAAGATCACTTTTAAACTCTTGAAGCTTGTCTATGGTAAAGGTAAGTCGGCCTACAGAATCTAATAATTGCTGAACCTGGAATTTGGAATCCTGAAGTTCGATCTCATTGACCTCATTAAGAGCAGATAGTCTGTCTACTTCTGTTTTCATCAGGGTTAGATCCCTAACGAGCAGTCCTTTTTCATCTTCCAGATACTGGATTTGGGTTTGAGATTGTGCATAACTGTAATAAAAGGCGATAAGTACACCTATTACTACTGCCACCAAAGCCGCCAGGAGGATTTTATAATTGAATTTAGTATCTTGAATATCCATTCAATAAGGGCTACGTACTAAGCAGGTTTTAAAGCGTTAAGATTTGAAATTAACCAAGCTACCAAATATAATAAATGATCTCAACACGGTTCTCCTACCCCGTGTGTGTTTTGGATGTAATGCACGATTATATCGGGGAGAGCAGGTTTTGTGTACCCCTTGTCGAGACCAAATACCACTTACCGAGTTCAATTTTTCTGAAGAAAACAGTTTAGACCGCACTTTTTACGGACGAATTACAATCAAGAAAGCTTCGAGTTTTCTATTTTTTAATGATATAGGGGTTGTAAAAAACCTCATTCATTACCTGAAATACAGAAACCAATATCAGATATTACCTTGAAGAAGATCTCCAAAAAATCCTCAATATCGCCCTGCTCAATAAAAATGGAATTAAGATATCTAAGATCGCCGGAATGCAACCTAATGAGATTTCTTCTAAGGTTGCCGAAATCTCAGAAATTGATACTCAACATGAAGGTCAGGTCGATGGGTTAATGTTGTCTATGTTTGAATTGAATGAGACAAAGTTTAGTAAGATACTTAATAAACATATTGAGTCAGACGGAATGGAGGAGACAATGGATAAGGTTATTTATCCTTTTCTTGACCGGATCAGTTCAATGTGGTTCACAGGTTCAATTAAGGGGGTACATGAAAGCTTTGTAACTCATATTATTCGTCGCAAACTACATGTGGTCATTGACCAATTGAAATCAGAATCAGCAGGTTCCAAGTGCATTATATATTTGCCCGAAGGTGAGACTCAGGAACTCAGTTTATTATACTTACATTTTGTATTAAAACATCGAGGCCATGATGTAATTAATCTAGGTACCAATGTGGCGATAATAGATGTTCTTGAAGCCCAGGCAATTCTTAAGGCTAAATGTATCTTTACATTCTTTAATGATAGCTTTACAGATATGGATTTACAGCCCTACCTGGATAATCTATCGAGGCATGTGACAGATTGCAAGATCTGCATCTCTGGATATCAGACGGTCAGCCAACAATTAGAATTAAAGGATAATGTA
>NZ_CAMYIP010000175.1 GCF_947258525.1 uncultured Eudoraea sp. | reverse complement strand
CGATACTGACGGAAACCGGGTTCGGTAGGACAAACCCCCATAAACCACGATGCAGCTTGCACTTTTTCACCTTTTTCATTGATTGCCCAGGCTTCAGGGTGCGTTTCTACATAATTTTTACCATTCAAGGTGGCAAATTCAGCAAATAACAGTAATCCCTCAGATCTGGCCCTGTTAACCATTTCATGATTGATCGATCCGCTGTGGACAAAAATAGCATTAACCCCAAGATTATTGAGATTTAATTCTTTATCCCAGAAAGGTTTGGGGTCTCCATAAACACCCCTGATCTCAGCTGTTTCAGTAGATTTTTGCTCACAGGACATAAATAATAATGGACATAAAGTAGTATAAAGTAAAATGTATCGAAAACAGAATTTTATAGTTGAATTCATCTTAATTTATTTTTAAGTATAAGATACAGAAGTATTATGAGGACAGCACCGGTATCTGTCTAGATGTTTGAGCTGCAACACTATAGCTACTTTTTTGTTAGCTGAACTTTATTTCACTCTTTGCATTTTTGTGTTATATTAATTTATGATTTTAAACATTATGTTCCAGATCAGCAAAAGTTTAAACATTGTAAATTAGTAAAGTTAGACATTGGAAACATTAGAAATTTAAAAAAAATAAGGCCCCGCTAGCGCGAGCATCATGCTCGTGTTGGTTACAACAATGCAGCTCCTTTTTTTAATGCATATTTACGTAAAATGAATGTCGGCAAGTTTAGGTAACAGGTCTCACTATTTCTGCCAAAACGAATCAACCTTATTGAATACAGGGAGACGATTTAATCATTATAGATGCTCTACCTTAAAACTAATCAAATTATTCAACCATATACATCTTATGCACAATTAGTTTAATCGTAAATCATTGAAAGAATAATCTGACATAAATATATTTTTGTATATTTAATTAATATCAAATACATTTTAAATTCTTTTTATCATGACTTGAATTAGTTAAGTCGAATGATGAAATCTCGTTTATTAGCTCCCCTCCTTTTTAATCCGCTTTTTAATGAATGTTAACCTAAAAAAATAATTATGCCTATTAATGTAAACACATCGATTGGAAACAATGATCTTCCTAGAAATTTATCAAATCCTAATGAGTTTGTAAGCTATGCCAATTCGTTTATTTTGATGCCAATGTTAGGACCCCTTAACATTTCAAAAAGAATTAGATCAGTTTTACAAGCCATTTATTACCTGAATAAATTTGTAGACCTGATGGATTTAGCTATTGACGTAGCGATCAAGAATAACCTTAATGGTATTAATATCAAGCGAGATTTAGGCAGAGAAATTACCCATAGGGAAAATGAAGACATTGTTTTAACGACAATGGCAAACAGACTAGAATCAGGCGATGTCGCATCAGCAATTTTAGCTCCAGTTACAAATACTATAAGATCAACAACATCAGGCAATCTTTCCCGCTTATTTACACCGATACGAGCTGTCGCCATAAATACTCCAGCAAGTATATTAATAAGACCATTGTCTGAATTAAATCCTGTGTTCGACCTGGCTTTTGATGCAGAAAAAATTGCCAAAACCGGTGTCTTAGTAAGTGTTAGTGATGTTAGAAAGTTTAAGGGTTTTGGCAGGAGTAGAAAATTAAAATATATCTATATCCTAGAGAAATTTTTAAATCCGTCTACTATTGATTTGGCAACTATGCAAAATTACCTGCCCCTGTTCAAAAAAGGTGGAGATTATGCAAATGAATTTGGACCCAATACCGCAAGAGATTTGTTAAATGGTGGACGACAGCAGGTTGATAAAAAAGGCCAAAAGCTTATAACAGGATTCTTGTTCGATATTTTAGATTTTGATTTTGACAATTATGGGGGCAAAGTGTTAGGTGATGTAGATGCCAATAGTTCGGAAATGGAATGGGCTTTAATTCGCAAGGATAAAATTACGGTGACTTTAGGGCAAAAATTATTGAGGGGTCCTATCGAAACTATTTCTGTTTCTCCTAATGCAACTAGTAATGTCTCAAGTAGTTTTGAATCCATTGTTTCCAGCCAGCTGGGAAATGAGGATGTATCTTCATCGAGTATCGTTACGCGACAATCCCGTTCGATAGCAGATAATATCGCCACTTCTATTACCAATTCAGTTGAAAGCGGAGCTCGTAACCAGGCATCTTTTAATAATAGTTCGATTATTAGAAACTCTATGACAGAAAGACTTAGCTCTGCCAGTAGAGAGGAATTAAGAATTATATCACAAATGAACAGGCTCGCTTCCATTGCTAGTACCGAAGAACGAACAAGCAGAAGTAGTATGTACGAGACCAAAGGTGTCGATCTTCAGTTATCAAATACTGAGGTTCTATTTGAATCTTTTGTAAAAACAACAGTAAAGTCTGAAATAGACGATATTGGCTTGGTGTGGAGCCCGAGAATTTATGCACCGTATATTAGTATAAATCGACAAATAAACAGAGCAGCACAGCAGGCAAGACTAGATTATATAAGAATTAACTATGTCATTGATCCGGCAGAACCTCCGCTGCATTATGAGAGGCAAGAAGTGTATGATGAAAAAAGTGCGAAAGGTAGAAACAGATCACAAGAGTATAATAAAACAATAACCATTCCCGCTAATTTAACTTCTGAAGAATGGGAATTAGATCAAGATAATATTGAAGTTGGATTTAGAAATGGAACCAGTGATGATTATGATTGGAAAGAAAGGGGAAATTGGGATGATCTGGAAAATTGGTCAGCAACCTTACTTAGTTTTAATAGGAGAGGTAATGAAGTTGATGTACGCGTACGACTTGAAACAACAGACCCCGAATATTGGAACAAAGGATTTATTACTATATCCCTATATTTTGAAAAGTTAACTGAAGAAAGTAAATCGGCTTTAAGTGCCTACGAAAGACAAATAGATACTAGTAGATTCGAGAGACGTTCTGTTAAAGTCAGAGCTAGACAACTAGCTGATTTAAAGAAACAAGAACTTATTGAAAACACTATTAAATCGCCAGAAGAAATAAAGAAAATTCTTGTTTACAATCTATTAAGACAAATTACTCTTATTGAGAAAAGGAAAAACATATCGCTTTATTATGAAGCATTAAAGTCCTGTCTGGATTGGGGCAGCGTGCATTACGAAAATGAAGTAATGTCTAATCCGCCATTCCCTTTATATCCTCATGATCATTTTACAAATACAAATGCCGCCAGGCTTTTTTTACCCGTCCGTAAGGAGAAAGAAGAAGATTTCAAAAAACTTGTGAAACATTTTGCTACATCAGTCTACGCTGCCGAGATAGATTCAGTTGTAGATATGGTTAGACAACGTAGATCGGATATCCAAAATACTCCTGCTCCTGCTGCATTGTTTAGTTATGAAGATGAAATAGTCCTTGGCATACATAGAGAGAACATGTTTAGTAATACGAATTTCAAATTCGTATAGCAATGGATCGAATTCAATATCCAAATCATCAATTGGATTTGGTTTTAATTGGTAAACCAGCACAATTTGTCAGATCATTTATGATACAACCTGTACAAACAGGGATGTATTTGCTAAGTATCTGGCCCAAAGGGAGCCGTGATCTTAGCTTTTCCTTTTTAGAATATTTTGATTATCAGGGATTGAATTCTGCTCCATTCTATAAAAAAATTGATTTGACTCTCGCTAGCCAGATCACTGATTGGGAATGGATATTATATGAAAACAGTTCTGTAAACCCGTCAGACACCACCACAAGTGATTTTATACTTTCCGGTGGTGAAGTGGTTAGAGGAACCTTCAATTTAAATATTGATCAGCCTGGAATTCCAATTAATCAGCGTTATATAGCATGGTCGTGCAATCAACCATTTTTGGGAAAAGCCGGTGAGCCAGTAACTATTGGGCCCTATACTGAATCTGTTTTTCAATGGTATAAGCAATTGGTCCATTTTATGCAGCCGGATGAAGTGTGGGCCTTTGGAGATACTACTTACAGTGATGGGGTGCCGGAAACAAATTTTGTGGACAAGTATTACGATAAGGTAGATTTATCAACTAATGAAGGGGCCAAAAAAGAGTTGTTGTTAGATTACAGGAGAATGTACATCTATGGATGGTCCTGGTCAGACTTGCAATATGTTATGCGAAATTTTCCACATTGCTGTGTTTGGGATGACCATGAGATTCGGGATGGTTGGGGTAGTGAACAAAACGATTTTAAAGACTCCAATTATCCTATAGGCGGAATCGCAAGAATCGCTGCGGACAATTATATTTTGAATATGGGCCCTCGTGTAAGACCTGTTCTAGATATAGAAATTGATCAACCAGATGCGCATCAAGCTAGAATCGAAGGGGTTGCTGCTAACTTTGTTTTTGACGGCAGAACTTCCAGAAATTATAGGGATCGCAACTCAACTTTGGTCAGTGATGAGCAATTAGATGATTTTGAATTTTTTTTAGATGAAGTAAAAAAAGATAGTAACATCAAATATTTATTATTAGGCTGTGCGGTTCCTTTAATAAATCTTAAAGATTTTGTTGAAATATTAGCCTCAAAGGCTCCAAAGGAATTAACTGATTTAATAGGAGGAATTAGAGACGATGTCAGAGATAGCTGGCACTCGCCAGGAAATAAACCTGGACTCAAAATCATTATTGATATGATACGAAATTTGGTGCTTGACAGAAATGATATTGAAGTGCTATTTATTTCTGGTGATATACATGTCGCCAACGCTTTCAGCTTCCATCCTGCCAGATTTCCAAAACCTTGTTATCAATTAACAACTTCTGCCATTACAAATAGGGAACATTTATCTGAATTAGGTTCAAAGTTTCTGTCTGTTGGTGAAACAGCTCATTCAGATACAATTGGTGAAATAACACGCCTATGGGATGAAATTCAAGACCCTAATTTTCTCGATATTAAATTAACCCCAACTGAATTAACAGCTTCGCTCTATGTTTATAACACTGAGAAACATGACAATAGTCTTGAACAAGATTATGATCCTTTGTTTACACTAAATATTTAAAAATTTTACCTACGATAAAAACAAAACGAATAAAAAAAGGAAAATGGCGGACCGTTGAGTCTTTTTGGAATGCTAAGGGAACTGCATTCTTCAAAGCGCCAACTGGAACTAGAATAAAAGTTAGATATGGTGTTGGCTTCCTTCGATTTAAATTCTGACAAACTATCAAATGTCACAAACGCATTCTGGAGGTATTCAGTTAACAAATCTGAGTTTTCGTCAATACTAATAACTCCTTTATCTTTTAAATAAGAGAAGAATTTTCTAAAACCTTCGTAACTAATATCATGCATTTTCAATCGTTTAATTAGACTTTCCAAGATTCGTTTATCGAAATTAATAAATTGACAGGTTATACATAAATTTATGCTAACCGCACATATTTCTTAGAAACACATTAGGAAAATTACTACTTTTCGAATAGATTTCTTATAAGAGATTTATTTACACTTAAGTAGCCATTATAGGTACTTACAAATCACTTGAGAAGTATAAGACAATCTGTACTAGAAATTGAAAATACTGCTGTTTTTAAAATAAAATCAAAGGGGAAAATCATGAGCAAAGAAATCCGATATAAAGAAATGTGTTCAGACCGAGGTTTAGAGGTCAAAACTCAAGATGGCGAATTAATTATTGTCAGGATCAATAATGAAGGTATCGTTTCATTGGCCAGTAGCCTCAATCCTGACCACGGTGGTCTTGGATCGTTCGAAATTACTGGGTTAGATCCACAGGAAGCCGCTGCAAAGAAAAAGTCGTTTTGGGGACGATTGTGGAGCAAAATAAAGGAAGTTGCCGGAGATGTATTAGATGCAGTTACAGTACCCGTTTTTGGGTATAGGTGTCGACCTGACATCGACATAGATATTAAAAATGGTGGCATTTTTATTGGTATCTCATGTACCGAAGCATGATGGGGTTACATTTACAAATCCACTGACAATGGGTTTGAAGAGATAGTAAATACGGATCGCATCTTTCGGCAATTTTCTTATTGTTTATTTTTAGCAATAATCATCAACTGAGTCACCACCTGTCCATTCAAGTCCTTGTTTTAGTGTAAACTGTTTTTCAACACCTACTTTTTCGAAAAACGTTCCGAGACTATCATGAACAAAAACATTGCTTTGGTAAGTTATCTCTGCCAAAGAATAAGGTTTTATTGGATTTTCTTCACCACTTTTACACATAATCCACAATGTATTCTGGTCTTTTGACATTACAAAATCTTCAATAATGGAGGTGGTAAATTGGTTTTTAGAAAAAACTTCACCTACATTTAAATTCTTATAATACCTAATAATTGGATTAAGTGAGTTTTCATTAGGACATAATGGAAATTTACTAGGTGTTTTCCAATTTTGCGCTTTTTGAACAGCATTTGGAGTTAGAGAATTTACAAATTCTAATTTCTCTATTAAAGGTTCGTCAAATTCAATTGACAAATTTCTATTATAAATCCAATCACCTAGAGAGCCTCCTTGTAATGGCTTGTCACTTTTTGCCCAAGCAAATAATCTATCTTTGCTTGTCTGTGCTTCTTCTTTGCTAACTCCACACATCCATTCATAGTTTTGGTTTTGGAATTTGTTCCGAAATTTTGAAGTGTCTGCTAGAAAAGCTTCAACACTTCCGCAAACAAGTTCAAGGCGTCTTGCCGTTATTGGATTGAGTAATACGTTTTCTAATCTTGTAACCCAACGTAGGTTGTCAGGTCGATTGTTTTGCTTGTTTGTGTCGATATGGTCAACAACATGTTGTTTTGTAGGTGGTTCTCCGTGGAATGCTGTTGAAACTATCCTATGTATTCGAACTGATGCAATTTCTAAATAACCTGTTCGTCTATTTAATTTACCATCAGTCCAATTATTGTCTGTTGGTCGGATTCGTCTATTTTTTCGAGAATGACGAAGTACAGCGCCATTATCTCGAACAGAATAAAGCTCATCTTTATAAATGCATTCGCGTTCTTTTTCAAAGGAATTTATATTGACCATAATTTAAAATTTTTTAGGGTCAACTGATTCCATCTCTATTTTAGCACCAAGAGCAAGTGCAATTTTTGAAAGGACATCTAAACCAACAGAATATCGTCCTTGTTCTATTCGACTAAGGTTAGCTGCATCAACATTAGCTAGTTGAGCAAGTTTTTTTGCTTCAATATTCTTTTCTTTTCTTAATTCTCGAATTCTGGCTCCGATTCTTACTCGTTGTTCTTGTTTGAAAATTCTTTGATCTTCGCGGTCTCCTTTACCACCATAAATTCCAAGACCTTCGTCAAAATTCATTCTTATCCAAACCCAATATCCAATACTCATACCTGTATTGTATCCGATATTATCTTTGAAA
>NZ_CAMYIP010000174.1 GCF_947258525.1 uncultured Eudoraea sp. | reverse complement strand
TCCTGGAGGCACCATCCCCATGACAGCTATTGTTCCCAATATATAAACCATAGTAGTAATCAATGTTCCCAGGATAGTGGCTCTGGGAATGGTTTTTCCGGGGTCTTTTACGTTATCTGCCGGAATGGTAGCACTCTCAAATCCCAAAAAGGCATAGAGGGTCATAGTAGATGTTATAGCAATAGCTTCAAAACTAGATGAATCACTTACATTGAAGGGTATAAAGTTGTCAATATTAAAAAAGAAAAAGCCTCCAACAATAATCACTAGTATTGGGGTTAGTTTAAGTAATGTTGTAACAACCTGTATTTTCCCCGATTCTCTGACTCCTCTTGAGTTTACCCAGGTGAGGAACCATATAGCGCTAAGACCGGTCAGCACAGAAGCCAGCGAATTATTTTCCAATATTGGGAATAAAACGGTTAAAGCACTTACAAAGGCAATGGACATTACAGCCATACCAACCCAAACAGAAATCCAATATCCCCAGGCCACCAAAAATCCGGCGAATTCCCCTAGGCCTGCCTTGGTATAAGCATAGGGCCCCCCACTTTTATCGAGGAACAATTTACTGAGCCTACTGAAAACCAAAGCCAGTACAAAAGTACCCAATGAAGACGCCACCCACCCAATAATGCTTATTCCTCCGTAAGCAGCAAGTGCTGCGGGCATTAGAAAAACACCTGCTCCAATCATATTGCCGATTACCAGAGATGTGCTCATCCATAAGCCCAGTTTTTTATTATTCTTGTTTTGGTTCATTGGTTTAGGTTGGTTCTGAAAAGATTTATATATTTTTAAATGTACAAATTATATAACTCGTGACTGAAAAACTTAGAATTGATCCGGATATAACTAAAGCAGAAACCTTACCTGCCTCTTTTTATCGCAATCCGGATTTTTTTGAGGCAGTCAGGGAGCGAATATTCTACAGGTCCTGGCAATGGATTGGACATGAAGGTCTGGTGGATTCCGACCATAATACATATCCATTTATTTTACTGGATAAATTTTTAACTGAACCCATGCTTTTAACCAGGGATAAGGCAGAGAGGCTTTCTTGTCTTACCAATGTCTGCACACATCGCGGGAATTTGGTTGTTGAAAGTGCTAAGGCTACAAAAAAACTTATTTGCGGTTACCACGGGCGAAGCTTTAATCTTCATGGTAAAATGGAGCATATGCCGGAATTTGAAAATGTTGAGAATTTTCCAAGGCCATGTGACAACCTCAAAAAATTTCCATTGCAGTATTGGGGACCTTTTTTATTTGTAGGCCTCAATCCTGCTTTTGAACTGCAAGAGGTATTGGATAGCATGAATAAAAGGATAGGGTTTTTGCCTTTGCAGGAATTCAAACTTGATGAAAAACGAAAGAAGGACTATTTTATAAATGCAAACTGGGCCTTGTATTGTGATAATTATTTGGAAGGTTTTCATATCCCATTTGTCCACGATGATTTGAATGCAGTGTTAGATTACGGTAACTATGATACTATTCTGCATGACCATATGAATTTACAGATAGGATATGCAGA
This sequence comes from uncultured Eudoraea sp., assembly GCF_947258525.1. GTDB lineage: Bacteria > Bacteroidota > Bacteroidia > Flavobacteriales > Flavobacteriaceae > Eudoraea. The sequence goes on along the minus strand of NZ_CAMYIP010000174.1, from coordinate 9,740 downwards.
AGGTACCGAAGAGGTCTTTGATCTTCCTGAAAATCATCCGGATTATGGAAAGAAAATTGCGGCATATTATTACTGGATATTTCCAAATATGATGTTCAACTTTTATCCCTGGGGTGTTTCCGTAAATTTGGTCCAGCCCCTTGAAATGAATAAGACAAAAGTCTCCTTCTATAGCTATGTTTATGACTCTTCGAAATTAGATAAAGGGGCTGGTTCGCAATTAGATAAGGTAGAAATGGAAGATGAAGAAGTAGTTGAAGGTGTGCAGAAGGGTATTCGCTCCCGTTTTTATAAGGCAGGCAGATTCTCACCATCGCGGGAAAAAGGAGTACATCATTTTCACAGGCTTTTGGCAGAATTTATTAATTCATAGTTCTTCGTTTCAAAGCTAATTTCTGTTATAAAATGTCCTTTCTCTTCATTGGTTTGTTATATTCCTTTAACTACCTTTGAAAAAAATTTTTACGAATGAGGCCAGACTTGTTTGAAGCACCGGATTACTATAACCTTGATGAGCTTTTAAGTGAAGAACACAAATTAGTGCGCGATGCCGCCCGTCAGTGGGTAAAACGCGATATCACCCCAATAATTGAGGAATTTGCCCAAAAGGCAGAATTTCCTCAACAAATTATAGGCGGACTTGCAGAAATTGGAGCCTTCGGACCTTATATTCCTGTAGAATATGGCGGAGCCGGCCTGGACCAAATTAGCTATGGACTCATTATGCAGGAAATTGAACGTGGAGACAGTGGAGTTCGCTCTACGGCTTCGGTTCAGTCTTCCCTGGTCATGTACCCAATATTTGCATATGGAACGGAAGAGCAAAGAAAAAAGTACTTACCTAAATTGGCTACCGGAGAGCATATGGGTTGCTTTGGTTTAACCGAACCAGATCATGGATCTAACCCCAGCGGGATGGTAACCAATTTTAAAGACAAAGGAGATCATTATTTATTAAACGGAGCAAAGCTCTGGATCTCTAATTCCCCATTTGCCGATATTGCTATTGTTTGGGCTAAAAATGAAGAAGGTAGAATTCACGGATTAATTGTGGAAAGGGGAATGGAAGGATTTTCAACGCCGGAAACCCATAATAAATGGTCGCTTAGGGCCTCCGCAACAGGTGAATTAATATTTGATAATGTCAAAGTTCCTAAAGAAAACCTGTTGCCTGGTAAAAATGGGCTGGGAGCGCCTTTAGGATGTCTGGACTCTGCACGATATGGCATTGCCTGGGGTGCCATTGGCGCCGCTATGGACTGCTATGATACCGCCCTTCGTTATGCCAAGGAACGAATCCAATTTGGAAAGCCAATTGCAGCAACTCAGTTGCAACAAAAGAAATTGGCAGAAATGATTACCGAAATAACAAAGGCACAACTTTTGGCATTTCGCCTGGGACAATTAAAAAATGAAGGGAGGGCTACTACCGCACAAATTTCTATGGCCAAACGCAACAATGTTGAAATGGCAATCAAAATAGCCCGGGAAGCCAGGCAGGTTCTGGGAGGCATGGGTATTACCGGTGAATATAGTATCATGCGCCATATGATGAACCTGGAAAGTGTTATCACCTATGAGGGGACTCACGATATACATTTGTTAATAACAGGAGCAGACATTACAGGTCATAACGCTTTTAAATAAGACCAGCCCTCTTAAATTTCTTAGCTATAATTTCCTGCATGTATTCCATATGCTCTGAAGCGTTCGTGGTAAAGGCAAACAGGCTTAGGCTCCTATCAAGATTCTGGTTTTCATAAGTAACTTTATAGTAGATATTTCCTTGTAAATAATCTGTTAATGCCCTGATTCCATGCATAAATGGCATTATTTTTACCCCTGGTGCCAAATATTGAATTTCTGCTTCTGTCAGGAATTCCGAATTCATGCACAGGCCGTCAATAAATGCCTCAAAGAGTTCTTTGTTAAATGTTATTTTACTGAGGTCTTTTTCATCTTCCTCAACAGTATTTACTATAGTTCGCACGGCATCACCAAAATCGTAGTGAAAATACCCTTTCATTATAGTATCAAGATCTATAAGGCATAGTGCTCGTTTATCCGTTTTATCAAAAAGGATATTATTTAGTTTGGTATCATTATGACAAATTCTGACGGGCAAGTTTCCGGGATCATAAAGACTTAGTTCATTGAGTGTCTTTTGTGCAATTAGAATGGACTCAGACGCATTTTTTAATCTGTCTGTAGTTGCACTTTCCAGGGCTTCCTCAAATTGTCGGATACGCAATGAAAGATCATGAAATCCTGGTATGGAATCCTTAATTTTATCCATAGGAGCCTCTTCCAAAAGGGAATGGAACATTCACTTTCACTGAGTTTTAAATAGGGCTTCCCATCAACAGTATTTATAAGGGATATTTGGTGGTAATTTTCATCATTCAGGTAGGGCAACGCATAATGAATATTCTGCATCATTACGTCAATATTGCTTAAGACTTTAGGGTTTAACCGTTGTAAGATATAACAAGGGTCCGCATCTTGCAGGAGAGCGTAAGTATCATTAATATATCCCTGACTTATGGGTCGTATTTTATAGTCCCTTCTTTCAATGGAAAAATATGGCAATACAGCTTCGGGACCATTGCTTTCCATCGCTAGAGTCTATGAAGATTCAACAGGCCATAGTGGGGACCTGTACTCTCCAATTTCAGTCATGTTTTGCAATTCTTTCATAGCCTTTTCCTTATCATCAGCATAAGTTATTCCAAACCATTTGCTATCTGAAGGTATTACCTCAACACTTACTTCATTTTGCTCTAACATTTTCTGAATAACAAAAGGAATATATACTTCACCTCCGGCAATGTTTTCTTCATTCTCCATAAATATTCGAAGATCATGTTCAATATGGTCAAAAATAGAAGGATTGCAAACCCAAAAATTCATACTTACCAATTCATCTCCACTAAAGTGAAGTCCGGAATCTGTGTCTGTTAGCCCCTCGTTCACTTTTTCAATTTTTGTGCGTTCCACTACCGAATGCAACTTATTTCCATCCCTTTTGCAAACTCCTCTGGATACAGAGCCGTATTCTGACAGGGTATCAGAAAGGGTATAAGCTACTAAAGCATACGAATCTTTGTTTTCTCTTGTTTTTATAAAATTTGACGCATTTTTATAGGCTCCCTTTCCATAGTAGTCATCCGCATTTATAATTGCAAAAGAATCTTTAATGACATGTCTGGCAGTCCAAACCGCATGGGCAGTTCCCCAGGGTTTACTTCTATCTCCTTTGAATCCGGTTCCTTCAGGAAGGTCTGAAAGTTCCTGCGAAAGGACATCGAGCTTTATATGATTTGGTAGTTTTGGAGACAGGTAATTCTTTAAAAAATCAACATTGTCCTTTTGTGTAATTACGACTATATGATCAAAACCATTCTCTAATGCATCGTATATACTGAATTCCATAAGAAATTCATCTTTAGGCCCCAGGCTGTCAAATTGTTTAAGTTTTCCATATCGGCTACCTCTTCCGGCTGCCATAAGTAAAAGAGTCATAAATCTTCTGTTATGGCCGCAAAAATAAGTTTTTATAAGTGAAATTCTAAACTCAATTAAGATTTAACCATAATTTAAAACTGATTTATGTCATATAATATTGAACATAAAACAAATAGATTTGTTAGAAACCCTTTTATAGATGCGCAACTTAGTACACAAATACAATATCCCCGGACCGCGTTATACCAGTTACCCTACTGTTCCATATTGGAATATGGGAACTTTTTCTGGAAAAGACTGGAAATCTACCCTAAAGAGAAGTTTTGAAGAAAGCAATTCCACTGAGGGTATAAGTCTCTATATTCATTTACCCTTTTGTGAACAAATGTGCACGTTTTGTGGTTGTCATAAGCGCATTACAAAAAGACATGAGGTAGAGAAACCTTATATAAGTACCTTATTAAAAGAGTGGAGTTTATATTGTAAACTTTTTGATTCTAAACCCATAATTAAAGAATTGCATTTAGGAGGTGGTACACCGACTTTCTTTTCTCCGGAACACCTTAAAATATTGATTAACGGAATTTTCAGGCATGCAGAAAGAGCTGAAAATTATGAATTTAGTTTTGAAGGACATCCAAATAATACCACAAAGACACATTTAAAAGCACTCTTTGATCTTGGTTTTAGAAGGGTGAGTTATGGTGTACAGGATTATAACCAAACAGTACAAAAAGCAATTCACCGCGTTCAGCCTTTTGAAAAAGTAAGGGATGTTACCGAATGGTCTCGTGAAATTGGATATACATCAGTAGGCCACGATCTAATCTTTGGACTCCCGCATCAAACCCTGGAACATGTTAAGGATACCATCTTAAAAACCAAATTGTTAATGCCAGATCGTTTGGCCTTTTATAGTTATGCCCATGTACCCTGGCTTAAAGGTAACGGGCAAAGAGGATACAATGATATAGACCTTCCAACAGCGGAAGAAAAACGTAACCAGTACGAGAGTGGAAAATCCTTATTGGCTGAGGTGGGTTACCACGAAATTGGAATGGATCATTTTGCGTTGGAAAGCGATTCCTTATACACTGCAATGGAAACTGGAAAACTTCATAGGAATTTTATGGGGTATACGGCTTCTAAAACCCAATTGATGATTGGTCTTGGCGTATCAAGTATTGGTGATAGCTGGTATAGCTTTGCACAGAATGTTAAAGGCCTGGAGGAATATGAACACCTGGTAGAAAATAATATTATACCTATTTATCGAGGACATATTTTAACCGAGGAAGATCAAATTATAAGAAGACATATATTGAATTTAATGTGTAGCTTTGAGACAAGTTGGGATCCTGAAAGTAAGAATTTCGAGTTTTTAGAACAGGGTTTGACCAGGCTTAAAGAAATGGAGAAAGACGAATTAGTTGAAATTAGCGTTAATAGTATTAAAGTTACTGAAAAGGGAAGGCCCTTCATAAGAAACATATGTATGGCTTTTGATTTGTTATTACATAGGAAAGCACCTGAAACCAGGTTGTTTTCCATGACTATTTAAAAAGTGTTTATTCACCTTAAAATCTAAGAAAATGAAAACAATTATAGTACCAATTGACTTCTCTGAGCAATCAGAAAATGCTTTAAAAGTTGCGGCTAACCTGTCAAAAAAGCACGGCTCTGAAATTATAGCTTTGCATATGCTCGAATTAAATGAAGCAATGATTTCATCTTCGGAAGGATTTCATCCTGAACAAACCGTATTCCTCATTAAAATGGCGGAAAAGCGGATAAACGAGTTTTTAGATAAACCTTATTTGCAGGGTGTAAAGAAGGTAACACCTATTATTAAGCACTTCAAAGTATTTAGTGAAGTTAATGATGTTGCGGAAAAACATGGGGCAGATATGATTATTATGGGCTCACATGGTAGCGATGGACTTAAAGAAATATTTGTAGGGTCAAATGCCGAAAAAGTAGTTAGAAATTCTGATATTCCGGTTCTTGTAATTAAAGATGAAATGGAAGATTTCAAGGCTGAAAATTTTGTATTTGCATGTGCATTTAAGGATGAAAGCCTTGTTGCCTTTAAAAGAGCCAAAGAGTTTGCGGATAAATTATCGGCTAAACTGCACCTGGTCTATATAAATACACCGGGAGATAACTTTTTAAGTACACAGGACGCATATGAAAAAGTAAATAAGTATTTGCAAAAAGCCGGTGCCGGGAAGGAAGTAACTGTCTATAATGATTACAGTGTAGAAAAGGGTGTTTTAAATTTTAGTGAAAGTATCCAAGCCGACGTAATCGGAATTCCTACTCATGGCAGAAAAGGACTCTCGCATTTCTTTATGGGAAGTATAGGAGAGGATATTACCAATCATTCTAAAATTCCGGTGATTACATTCAAAATATAGTTTTAGGTTAAATATTTAATTTGATATAATAAAGGGGGATCCAAAACGATTCCCCTTTATTTATTTGTGACGACATCTGAATTATATTTAATAGGGGCCTGATAAAGATTTAGCAGCCAAGTGTTGCATCATTAATTTTTGAGCATCGGAAATAGTTTTCTCAATTCCTCATCTGAAGGTTGGTTCCCGTATTCGCAAATTTCAAAACTCTCTACATGTTTTATTTCAGAGGCTTTAGCGCCATACCATTTTTTAAGAGCCTCCATTGCCACTTTGTTTGGTGCATTTGATCTCCAGTTAGCCAGCATTTCCAGTCGTTCCTTTTCTCCTGTCGGAACCTTATCTAAATTTCCCGAGGTCCAGGGAAGCCACTCAAAGAATTGCGATTCATGTGCGGCCAGGGCGTAAATTTTCTGATCAAAAACAGCATCGATAGCCACAGCAATGTCTGGTTCAAAAGGGTTAGGACGTTGGAAGCGATCTTCGGAATATAAAAAAACAGGATTCTTTTTTAATGGGGCAGTATCGGCTGCAACATTTGGTACAATGACCATATAGGCTGCATCCTGAACCAGGATACCAGTGTAACGGTGATCCGGGTGGTAATCATTTGGCCTGGGAGCTATTACTACATCTGCATTCCATTTTCGGATCTCACGGATAACCTTCAATCTGTTTTCCAGCGTAGGCATAAGTTCCCCGTCGTGATTATCCATTACGGTATACTCAACCCCAAAACGTTTCCCCGCTTCCTTGGCTTCAGCCATCCTGATTTTTGCCAATGTACCACCACCTTTGTTATAATGACCGGCATCCCCATTGGTAAGGGAAACAAATTTTACCCTATGGCCCATACTTGCCAGTAGAATAGCCGTGCCACCTGCATCTACATCGCAATCATCGGGGTGTGCTCCAAAAACAATTACATTTATAGGATCAGCCTGGGAATAACTAAACTGTATCGTGAAAACTATCAAAAAGCAAACAATCAGATTTTTCATAATTAGGTTAATTTCATGCCCAAAGGATCCCAGTTAACGGGTTTATTACTATAGTAACTTTCATTGGCCAATAAGGCGGCACCTGCTGCCCTAAGGCCAAAGTTAGGGTCCTGGATTATTGTATTTTTACCACGGATAGCCTGGAAGAAGTTGTAAAAATGGTCATAGTGGCCACCTTTGTAATCTCTGGGAGCTTCCCAGAGTATTTCCCCTGTCTTCATAGCAGATTCTCTGCTTTCTAAGTTTTTTGAAGCGTATTCTTTCTTTATTTTCTCCTGAGTTGCTTCGGTAAAAGCAATCATGGAATAATTGCCCGGAGTCATTCCCAGTTTAGAGCGAACAAGTTTTACTGAATTGTAACCTACCTCCATAACTCCTTCCGTTCCTACCAGTTTGAAGCCGCCTCCGCCACCAGATCCTGCAATAAAATTCACCCTGAATGAGGCATTAAAAGCGGCATGAGTTTCAGTTTTAGGATAATCATAATAAGTTAAGGTAACGTCCGGTACATCACGTCCATCCTTCCAGTAGCGCAAACCGCCTGTAGAAATTGCCCGTGAAGGGCCTTTTGAACTTATGATATAATTCAATGTTGAAAAGGCATGAACAAACAGATCTCCGGCAACCCCTGTTCCGTAATCCCTGTAATTTCGCCATCTGAAAAAACGTGTGGTATCAAACGGGACTTTTGGTGCGGTTCCCAGGAAGGTGTCAAAATCTACGGTATCCGGATTAGCATCAGGCGGTATTGGATACTGCCAGGCTCCTTCTGAAGAATAACGGTCATTATACATGTCAAGAAGTACCAGGTCACCAATAGCTCCATCCTCATAGAGCAGTCGCGCTTTTTCATTTCCTAAAGAAGACATTCCCTGACTTCCCACCTGGCAGAGTGCACCGGTTTCTTTTTGAACCTTAATTATTTCATGACCTTCTGCAAAATTTTGTACCATAGGCTTTTCGCAGTAAACAGCTTTACCTGCTTTCATGGCATCAATGGTTATTTTTTTGTGCCAGTGATCCGGGACGGCTACAATGACCGCATCAATATCGCTACGATTTAGTATCTCCCGATAGTCTCTGGTAACGGCTATATCCTCTCCCCAAAGTTCTTTTGCCCTGTCTAACCTGCCCACGTAAAGATCACAGGCTGCTACAAGCTTAACACCCTGCACTTTTAATGCGGCAGTGGTGTCGTATATTCCCTGGATACCGGATCCAATTAATGCCAGATTTATCTGATCATTTATAGAAAATGTATTTTCTTCGTAGGTTCTGTTTAATAATAGTTTTTGATTATAGGAGGAAGCTAAAATTTGCGGTGCTGTTGAAATTGCAGCGGCTCCCAAACCAGCACGCCTTAAAAAGATTCTTCTTGATTGGTTCTTGCTCATGTTGGAGTTTATAGTTGATGTGTTGTTGTTTAAGCAGTTTAAATTACACTTTTTTAAGAAGTACTCCAAGAAGTTAATTAAATTGGCAAAAAGACCTTATTTAGTGCTAAATCCTGAGCCAGGTCATTTATGGTCTTACTATCGAGGAGATCAATCATTTTTGATTTTAAAGGACCTATTAAACTATGGATGGGACATGGGTGTTGCTCATTGCAGTCTTCCAAACCCAGCACACAGGATTCCATCTTTTTTTTCCCGTCAATAACCTCTATAACTTCCATTATGGTGCGGTTTTTATTTGATGGACTACTATAAAAACCCCCTTTAGGTCCCTTAGCCGATGAGATAATTTTACGCTTGGCAAGTTCCTGTAATAGTTTGGCAATGTATGCTTTTGGGACATTGATTCTTTCACTAATATCCTTAACCATCATTTTATTGTTTTCTTCTGTGTGGAGGGCGAGATACATTACAGCTTTTAGGGCATATTTGGATGAATTTGACAGCATTTTATTTGTATAAAATTTCATTACAAGGATAAAAAGATATTTTTATCCTTTATATGATTAATATCATGTTTTTTTTGTGCTTCCAAACTTATTTTTGACCATTAAATAAAACAAACAATCGAATGAAACAACTGATTAAAACTGCCGCATTCCTGCTTGCTCTGATCTTGATGAGTTGCGGAGGAAAAGAAGAAAAGAAAAAAGACGGTTTTAGTGTCACAAGACAAAAAACAGAAACGGAAAAGCCTGCGATTACCCCAGATGCCGAAGTAACAAAAGCATCAGAACGTGTAGATCTGGACAATAAGGGTGTTGGCCCTGTGGCCTCATTAACCCTAAACCCTGAAATAGATCAGGCTATGGCCGCTACGGGAAAAGAAGTATACGACCAAATGTGCCTCGCATGCCATAGAATTGGTAAAAAATTTATTGGCCCAGCCCCTGACGGGATCCTTGAAAGACGAACACCGGAATGGGTTATGAACATGATTCTTAATCCCGAACAAATGGTGAAAGAAGATCAACTAGCCAAAGATTTGTTGGTAGAGTTTAATGGCTCTCCAATGGCGAATCAGGGTCTTACCGAAGAACAGGCAAGGGCTGTCCTGGAGTATTTTAGAACCTTATAACATTATAAACAATCATATGAAAACAAAAACTAAATTAAGACTTATTGTAGGATCATTTTTTATGCTGGCTTTGTTGGTCGGCTGTAAAAATGAGGCCAAAACTAATACTCCTACCTCATCCCAGCCTGAGCAATTATCAAAAGAAGGAGGTCAGGCCTTTATTGAAGATGACGAATCAACGCCTAATGTATTACAAATTGCTATTGGTTCACCAGATCATACAACCCTTGTTGCAGCTGTACAAGCTGCTGACCTGGAGAATGCCCTAGTAAACGCAGGTCCTTTAATGGTATTTGCACCAACCAATGAGGCTTTTGCAGCACTA
>NZ_CAMYIP010000173.1 GCF_947258525.1 uncultured Eudoraea sp. | reverse complement strand
GCTCCCTGCCGATGTCTGTCATCACGCAAACGTACACGGATTACTTCAAAGCATTGGGTCAGAAATATAAATCAGGATTTGAATGGGTGCTGCCAAAGAAGGCAGAGGTCCATACAGATGCCTAAATACAGTTTTTATTGGTTGGGTTAAGTAGAAGAGGAGTGGTCTGGCAGGCTGCTCCTTTTCATTTTTGTTTTATGACCATCTAGCTTTCCTTGGGGTTGCCTTCATCATCAAAACAGCCGTAATTTTTTTGCGGTATTTTACGCCACGGCAATCGGCCGACTACTTTTTTCGGAATGTCAGGAAAATCATATAAGGTCCAAAATAAAAAAGGTATTTGGAGTTCCGACACAATATCTTGAATTGCGTTATAGTATGCCGCCTGCTCGATTTGGGAGCCCGAAAACAGGTTCCAGATCCCGCTATATGAAGACAAACCGTATTCCTGCAGCAGTATTGGCTTTTCCAGCACGGCCTCCCTCAAATTCTCGTAAGCGATACGAAAATGATCGGCATCTCCATAATAATGAAAGGAAACGAAATCCACTTCATCGTTTAGTAAAGTAGCTGCCTCTGTATTGGACCAACCAATGGTTACGGGATGTTCCTGATCCAATGTGTTTACGATGGCACTCAATTCCCGAAGCCAGGCTAAAACCCTATTCTTGCCCCTGCTTTCAAAGTCGAGGTCCGGCTCGTTTTTAATATCCCAGGCTAAAAGTGCCGGATGTTCTTTCAATGCTGTCACGATCAACCTGGCATGGTGGAAGTTTAAGGTCCAATCAGCCATATCATAATTACCGTAGAAATCAAATAAAGTGAGGAGCACTTTGATCCCTTCGGTCTCGGCAGCATCCATGACCAGCTTGAGTTGGCCCAGGTGCTCAGATCGAACATCAGGACCTCCGAATTCCTCATAAGGAATAAAGATCCGGATAGTGTTCAGACCCATTTCCTGAATCTTCACAAAGTCGGCTTCAATTGCCTTCAGGTCAAAATCGGATCCGAACATATTCCAGGGCTGATCCTGTGGGTAGTAATTCAGGCCTTTGACCCCTGCCATTATGTTCAATATATCACTGTCGTAATCATTCTTCGTTTTGCCCGATGGTGCAGATGCTGTTCTCAGCATATGTCGGATCCGCCAGGAGTTGTCTTCCAGGAAGAGGACAACGCGATAGTTACTCGTGTCCTTGCTTTCGGCCTGTAACCCTTCTTTCTTCCAGATCTGTTTGTAAACTTCTACATTTCTGTCTGAAAGGGTTGCCAATTTGCCATCTTCACTGTAAAAGTCGAGTGAAATTGTATGTGCTAGTGTGGTCTGATGTACGCTTACTTCTGATTCTCGGTTAAGGTTGATGATACGTTTCAATTTGGCATAGGCGCTATCCGTATAATAGTCCCGCGACAGTAATGGATCATTGTATCTCAAAGCTTCATTACGTGTGTACCAGGCGTTCAGGTAGTCTCGTATCAACTTCTCTCCTGCAGCAGCCCCGATAGGCCGACCCTCATTGGTATGAGGTATTAGCTCGATTTGGGGCCTGTAAACCGATTCTATTTCGGTATCCAGGTGCAGAATGGAACTGCGGTCAGCACCTGTATTCAGAAAAACAAAAATCGCCCCAATACCCAGGAGAATGACTCCGTTCAGGAGAACCGCTATCAGGATCATAAATCCCCTTTGCATCCGAATGGTAAAGGTGCCTAGCATTTATTTAAGGGTTAATGGTTTTAGTCCGACCCAGAATGCGGATTTCAATGTGAGTCGGGAGGGTATCGTGAATGAGGGTTTTCACATCGAATTGGGCATAGCCGCCACGGGTGTATATCGTAATTCTCTCTTGTCTTCCTACCTCATAGTTCAAAAGGATTTCCGCAGGAGTAAAATCGGGAACAAGCTGACCCATAAAACTATTAATCGGACCGATTGACAGGATTTGGCCCTCAGCTGAAAATGCTGCTTCAAATTCCTCTACCGCACTATTGAAATTCATTTCCAGGGTGTTACTACTAGCTACTCCTGCTATAATTGCCGTGAGCTTCCACCTGGTTGCAACTACCGGATGCACTATTTTGGCAACTGCGATGCCGTTAACTGTCGTAGCATTGGTATAGAGGGAAGTTTCTTCGCCGTTTTCGATATGAAATGTCACCAGGGTACCGTCAGCCACCGTATTTTCAAAGCGGTCTTTGATCACAGAAGTCTTTAAGCGGATGACCTGGTTGCCGTCAGCAAAATCATGATTTCGTTCATAGCTGATCTCAAAATCGGTTCCTGCACCGGAACTGACATCGGTATACATTTCTATAGAAGGGCTGCTTCCTGTCATCGTTTTTACAAAAATCCGTCCTGACCGCGTTTCGGGCTCGATGTGTCGCCAACTGATCAGATTTTCAAGGGAGTCAATAATAGATTCAGTTGTCCCTTTGAATCGTTCTTCAATCCATACAGGAGTACCGTCTGGGAGGGGATTGTCAAATGGATCAGCGGGGATCGAAACTACCATGGCCTTGCCTGAATCCCCGGCGATGATATCCTTCGGACCCAGGTACGATTCCATTCGGATCCCGGAACCCGTTTGGGGAAGAATCGATAGGTTGCCATTGAATATGACCTGGTTTTTATGGATCAGTTTCCAGGTACATAGTCCGGCCACCTGAGTGATCGGATCGGGTAGAAGAAACACCAATCCTCGCTCTTTACTATTCGGGGATATCACCATGCTGCCATAACTATTGTCCAGCTGCAGATAGGCATCGATACCATCGGGACCCAAAAATGCCAATCGGCCCAGATCTCCCGCGATCATAACGTCTACGATATCCAAGCGTTGAAATACAGGCGTTTCTGCAGCAAGCGATTGGCCATCTGAATTGCAGCTGGACATCAGCGCGCTAAGGGCAACTGCCAGTACGGCTATAAGACTACTATTTTGGATTTCCCACATAGGCGTTTAGATCGATTTTCACAAAGTCATAACGATCGTTTTGACAGGGTTGCAACAATCGATTCATATGTTCTTTATAGTTAGATTGTTCGTTCGAATTACCAACCGGATTGGGCAGTCCGTTAACGAAGGAGAGTGACATGTCCTCGTTAAGCACTTCCAAATCCGTGAGTTCCAGCAAAGGGTAATGGAATTTCTTTTTTCTCTGGACCCGTATTCCTTCCTGAAGGAACTGATGATCAACCCAGAGCAATTCCTGGTCTTTGCCATAATAGGATACCAGCAATTGGGGTACCGTTATTTCTTGAATTCCCGAATTAAACAAAGTCCCTTCCATCCGTTTTCCATCGATCTTAAGCTGTTGAAGGGCTACTTTCTTAAAGAGGTCCTTATTAGTGATATTACCGGCGCATTGCAAATTGAAATACCTGGGTGCAGCCTCTAATTTAGCTGGTGTAAACTGTTCCGGCTCGTATGAACTTGGAATTGCCTCAGAGGCATCTTGCCAGGCGACATCTTCGAAATCCACCCGAAATACTGTCGTTTCCCGAGGCATCAGTTTGTGTTTAAGCAGGTATTTGGCATCATATTCGGCCAATTCTGCCCCGGACTCGTCATACAAGGTAGCCCGGATCATGACATCTGCAGGCACATTATCTATATTCTGGATCTCTCCAATAATACTGTATTGCCCGTCGTAACGAACCAGTTTGGACGATATCACCCGAAGCAAAGGCTGTTCCAATATATCATCGTAATGGGTTTGTTGTGAAGAGATCTGGCGTCGTCCCTGATTGAAATAGGCAACTTGATTTTCCGTAAATAACTGATCCGGAGGAATATCCGTATCTACGGCATCCGGAACTATGAACCAGTCTCCTTTCTTTCTGACCAGAAGATGGTCGTATTCCTTCTCAATGGATTCCAGGGGCGTGACCCACGTGGTATAGACCTGAGCTACGGCTTTATTGTCGATTTGATTGAGAATTTTGACCCCTATGCGATCCAATTTGGCGTAGGAGTTCAATAATCCGTCGGTTGTCGATATCTGCAGCATGAACCTGTCTAAGGATACTTTCGCATCGGGGTCCATGTAGGAATGTGCCTGCTCGAATTCTTTAAAGTCGATGGCGTCATAATACGCTTGTACTACATTTTCGGGCGAATACTGGTCGGCATTTTCCACATAGAAGCTGTAAATTCCGTAAACTGCAAGTGCGAAGATCAAAAGGATCCAGATTTGCAGGTATAAGAGCATTTTTCCGGACGTCTTATACGCCGATGCGGCCTGCTCGTAAACAGCAAGAAATGATTTGGTTTCTTTACGACTTCTCTTTACTATCCGAAAGCCGATGAGAATTAAGGCCACCAATACGGTCGTTACAGGTATGATACCCCACATCCTCCTGAGTATACCGGGGACTTCCTCCCGGGGTAGTAGGGAGGGGAGCGGTGATACGTTCAGGCGTTCCCAAACGGCGACACCGTTTTCCAACAGGTTTAACCGCTGCCAGCCACAATAAAAGAGAATCGGGTCATAGAATTTATCGTTAGAGAAAATGTATTTTAAATGATATTTCTCCGGTGTGGTCAAAAATTGCTGCAGGGATCCAATACCCTCAATTCCTTTATATTTTGAATTTTCCAATCGCTCGATCGCCCTGCTCGTCAGTTCCGGTAACCTTCGGGCGGAGTGGTAATTTCCATCCACAGTTTTGGCTTCCGTCTGTGCCGAAAGCCAGGCCATCTGATCGCCAAACCCCAGGGTTAGATATCGCCACCTGTCATGCTGGTCCTGGTTCAGAAAATTTACGATCGGCAACATGTTTATTTTTTCCGGTTGGGCGGGACGGAAATATCCCAGGCTCATGGTCAATACGATCATAGATAAAAAGACGCCCGCAAGAAGAAATCCCTGCATGCGCAGCACCATCGATCCGCTGCTCTGAAGTATACGTTCTCTTATATCGCCTTTTAGAAATCGATATGCGAACTCCCCAAATAAAGGGAGTACAAGTATGGTAGCCCAGAGGGTAAAGCGGTCCAGTGTTAGTATGTTAAAGGCATTTTCACCCAGGATGATCTTGGGAATCGGTGTCGTACCGCCTGTTCCCAGGATGGTCAACAAGGCAAGCGACAAACCGAAAAAGATGTATCGCTTATTGAAGAACCGGTAAAACAGGAAGGGCATAATAAATAAAAGTACCCCCCATGGGATCAAGAAAAAAACCAGGCCGGACGAAGCCATTTCCAGGAAGTTATCCCTCGAACCGTGCGGTATGGGAACCTGTGTAATCGGATTTACCCTTGAATTGATCCAATAGGGAAGGATACAGATGATGATCAAGGCCAGGGACGTTGTCCCGAAGCCGAGAATTCTCCAAAAGACTTTACGGAATTCATTAAAAAAAATGCCGAATTTAACTTTTTTCCAATCCCTTGTTTGATCTTTCGCATTATCCATGATCGCCAGTCCGATCACCGGAAAAACAAAAAATACCATCCCGAAAATAGGGGTTACATGATGCGAACAGACCATAACGGCTAGCAGGCATAATGCAGTGATCAGTTGCATTTTGAGTCCTTTGCGGATCCACAGGTATATTTCAGGTAAGGCATGGAGTAGAAGCCCCAACCCCACAATGCTGGGTAACTGCCCAAAGAGATGAAGGGTTTCAATAAATGAGGTGGATAAAACGGCGAGGAGGGCTGTACAACCAGCTATGATCTCCTTTCCGCTTAACATCAGGCTATATCTGTAGACGCCGGTGATAAAAAGAATAATGCTCAAAAAGGCGATGGTGTACAGGGCAAATTTTAGCCCGCCTACAAGGGAAATTAGTGCCAGGAGCTGGTGGACCAGGGGCGGATAACCGTGGACGGTAAACCCCGTATACCATTTATAATTCCAATGTTCGAACCAGTTAGAAGCATAATGCTCGGCAAAAAAAAGATGAACATAAGCATCATACGTTTCTTCCAGGGTAAAGAAAATTGCAGATCCGTGGAGTGCAAGGCCGAAGACAAGTGCCAGGATCAGGAGAATATGGGTCCTTTGCATTATTTACGTTGTAAGAAAATATATCGGGTCAAAGTTAGATATAATCTGGTCTTTTACCATTATCGCCCATCTTTCAAGTCTTGCCATTCGTCTACAGATACCTGCTATTGGACTTTGTCCATCCATTCAGGCATTCATTCTGTTATAGATTTGCGGCAACGTTAATAAAAAACGTGAACGAATCTTACTGAAAATAATATTAAATACTTGACCCATGAAAATTCTTGCAATAGACGATCAACAACTCATCTTGATGTCTCTGGTAAAACGACTGGAAGACGCTGGTTTGGAAGTTAAAACTGCCTCCACGGCCGAACAGGGTATGAAGCTTTACGATTCCTATCAGCCCGACCTGGTGATCCTTGATATCAACATGCCGTATATAAGCGGTCTTGAAGTTGTCAAATACATCCGTCAGAAAAGAAAATCGCAAACACCCGTTTTGATCATGTCGGGAAAGACCGGAGAGGAAACCATAAAACAAGCCTACGAGTTAGGGATTAACGATTTTATGAAAAAACCGATCAGCCTGAACGAAGTACTTATGCGAATTCAGAGCCTGCTCGGTATAAACCCTTTACAGGCTTCATTTATGGAGGCGCATCAGAACCAATATCTTCACAAATATTGTGTCGGTGTAGTGATTCCTTGTTATAACGAAGAAAACAGAATATCAGGCAAAGTTTTTAGAGAATTCCTCCAACAAAATCGCGGGTACCATTTTTGTTTTGTCAATGATGGCAGTACGGATAATACGCTGGCAGTTCTGGAGCAATTGAGAACAGGCTACGAAGATTCCATTAGCATCGTTAATTGTGTAAAAAATGGAGGTAAAGCCGAGGCTGTCCGTCAGGGAACACTGCATTTGCTTCAAGACCGGCAGCTGGATTATATCGGCTATCTCGATGCAGATTTATCAACGGATCTCAGTGATTTTAATGAATTGGTTAACACACTGGAAAGTTCTGACTACCAAATCGTAAGCGGCTCCAGAATTCACAGGATGGGAGCCACTATCACAAAACAATCAGCCCGTAAAATTATTAGTAAATCAATCAATCTGATCATTCAGGGCTTGTTAGGAATGGGTTTCAAGGACACCCAATGCGGAGCAAAAGTAATGGATCGTAACCTGGCAGCTGTTGTGTTGACGAATAGCTTCATTACAAAGTGGTTATTTGACGTGGAGATCTTTGTGCGCATGCGAAAGATCTATGGCAAGGAAAGAGCAAAGTCGCTAATATGCGAACAACCCTTGAAAAGATGGATCCACGCCGACGGGTCTAAGCTGAGCATGCGTGATTCTGTGACCATCTTGGGTCAATTGACGCGAATCGCATGGCATTATCGCATAGCATCGTAGTTTGGGTTTGACCATGAGAAAAACCTGAATCGATCAGTATTTCTCGCCTCCCAACTGCTTGATCTGGCCGGCGCCCTTATCTATTGCGGCCTGGTTATAGTGTTGTATCAATTCATAGAAAGCTGGTTTACCGACAAGTTTGAC
>NZ_CAMYIP010000172.1 GCF_947258525.1 uncultured Eudoraea sp. | reverse complement strand
GAGGAGGAGTGAGTTTATTATAAATTTTGTATTTCAGTACGAGACATTTCTTGAATTGAAGCTAACGGCTCGTGTATGCGGCGGTGCGACCTTTTGGGAGCACTGAACGACATACACATTGTTAGCTACAGTTTATTTTACAAAGTACATTTCCATTTCTCCTTTTCCCTTAGCATGAATTTCCCCTCTGTATTCGCAATCGATGTCATTTTTGACAAGTTGATAAGTCGGTCCTGAAATATTTATTTTGCCAGGTTCTCCTGATGACTCCATCCTACTTGCCGTATTAATTGTATCTCCAAAAAGATCATATCTGAATTTTTTCTTTCCTACTACTCCAGCCACAATAGGTCCGGAATGTATCCCAACTCTCATTCTCCACTTTATTTCATGTTTTCGATTCCTTTCCTCAAGGTAGTATAGCATTTGTTGTGCGGCTTTAATGCAATTAATAGCATGTTCAGCTACCCCATCTCCAAGGCCAGATGCAGCGACATATGCATCACCAATTGTTTCAATTTTTTCAACTCCCGCCTCCTCAACGATTTCATCGAACCTTCCAAAAATGTCATTGAGCTCATTAACTAAAGTGATTTCTGAAATGGATGCTACTAACTCCGTAAAACCTTTGAAGTCAGTAAATAGTATAGTCACATTCTTGTGCCTTTGGGGAATTGTTCTACCGGTTTCTTTTAGATCCTTCGCTACATTTACCGGTAGAATATTATGCAGTAGATCATCTGATTTTTTCTGTTCAGCCATTAAGGATTCCTCTGATCTATCAATTAGAACAGACAAACTCCATATAAGTGCGAGACAAATGAATCCAGTTATACTGATATTGACTACTTGTGATAAATAGGGATCTACTTCATCATAATGAGCACTAATATTTGATTGAAGTAATACAGTAGCAATCAACGTCAAACAAGCCAGTATACTAAAACCATGAGCTAATTTTCTTGCCTTTCGGGGAAAAGTCATGTAGGGTAGGATAATTATTAAGAAACAAATGACCGCAACACCTGACGAATATCCCAACAAATATAGAAATAAGAGAACCGATATATACGATGTAATTGTAAGCCATATGGTAGCCAGTACCCGATTTTTTATCATTATTATATGCCTTACGATCTTGATCCCACCAGCAGTCGATCCGGCCGAACCACCAAGAAACATCAATCCCAAAAATGCATTGCTTCCGTAAATTATTGGGGAGTCAGTGAGATAAATTGAAATTAGCATCCAAATTGCATTAAATATTGCACCTAGAATTGATGCAATATTCGTTACTCGTAGATACCTGATTTCAGTGATAGAAAAGCCTTTATTAGCGCCAATGTCAACCATACTATGTAAGAATCGAAATTCGCTTTTATCATCAATTGACATTTGGTTCTTCTTTTTTTCTTTAGATTATTGATTGCTTGTCTTATCCTGAAATAGGGTTACACAAATGAAGTTAAGAATTTTCCATATTTTCCTTTGTTCTCTTGTAGGTTTTAATTTTGATACCAGGATTAAAGTGGACAAAATTAGGTGTCAGTTTGTGCAGTGATAAATGCCTTCGTTTATTGTTGTAAATGTGGATTGATTGATCAATAACAGCTCTGGCTTCTTTTAGCGAGGCGAAGGCAATATCTATATCAAATTCTCCTTTGAGGATACCATTTACTCTTTCGGCCACTGCATTTTCGTATACGTGTAAATCTTCTGTCATGGAAGGGATCATCCCTTTTTTCTCGATGTATTTAATGTAACTAGGTGTACAGTATTGTATCCCTCGATCTGAATGGTGGAACACTTCATTTTTAAATCTTCGGTTGCGATGAGCCATGAGGATAGCTTTAGTAGCGTCCTTTACTTTCATCGTGTAATTGATGGTCCAGCCCATGATTTTCTTTGAGTAGGCATCTGTAACCAAAAACAAATAGGCAAACTGATCACGGACTCTGATGTAAGTAATGTCATTGACAAACACTTGTTCTGGCCGAGTAAGATTAAGGTCTTTAATGCGGTTTTTATATTTCCAAAAAATATGTTTAGAATCTGTAGTCGTCTTGTATTTTTTCTTAGGTTTGATGGTTAAATCGTTCTTTTTGAGGCATTTATGTACCTTATCACGCCCCATTTTTATGTCTTCGTTTTCTAAAAAAGGCTTAATGTCATCATAGAGTTTGCCGGTACCAACGCGATATTGTTGGTGTCGAACGATTTTAGTTAACTCCAAAACTCGTGCTTCTTCTTTAGCATTTTTAGCAGCTCTACGTTTACGTTTGTAGAAAGCTTGTCTGGATTTAAACCCCAGTGATTGGCAAATAAAATCTATGATTATTTTAGATTTTTTCCTGTCTTGTGCTTCTTTGATGCGGCCAACGACTGAGGTAAGCACTTTTTTCTGATCTGTGTTCCAAACTCTTCATCTGCTATATCTATAGCGAGATTAAGGACGATTTTAGCATTTTCCAGTTCTTCAATTCTGGCTTCGAGTTCTTTGATTTTTTCTTCCGGTGATTGTTTCATACCA
Source organism: uncultured Eudoraea sp. (assembly GCF_947258525.1). Classification (GTDB taxonomy): domain Bacteria; phylum Bacteroidota; class Bacteroidia; order Flavobacteriales; family Flavobacteriaceae; genus Eudoraea. Next base: position 485 of record NZ_CAMYIP010000172.1, on the reverse strand, counting down.
TAGTTTTTTTCTGTACGGTAATTTAACAAACCAAATTTAGATAACCAATAATTAATGGATTGACGAGATCTAATTCCATAGCGAAGCATAGCTTCTTCTTTGGATAAAATGCCTTTTAAAATGTCATTAACAATTTTTCTTTTCAGGGCGTAAGAGTACTTGTTGTAAGTTCTCTTTTTCTTCGAATTTGTGGAGATTTTTTTGTTCGACTTTTTCATTGAGTTACAGTTTTTTAAGTGATTTACTGTAACCCTATTTCAGTACGAGACATGTTTTTAATTACTGCCAACGGTCGGCTATACGCTGTGCCAGCAAATTCGCCGAGTGTGTTGGCTTGCAGTGAATTTGCCGTGGGCAAGCTCCGCTGGCATAGACGAATAGCTATTGTTGTCGGTTCGTGTTTTATTTCGCTTAAATTTCAATTTATTCCAAGATCTTAATGAACCATCGCAAGAGCACAGGATCGATCAGGAGAACGCCGCCAA
>NZ_CAMYIP010000171.1 GCF_947258525.1 uncultured Eudoraea sp. | reverse complement strand
AAGAATATAAACATAATGCAAATCAAAAAAATTATGAACTTGACCCCGTAACTCTAACCTCCCGATAGCTATCGGGATGAGCTAAGGAGGAATTTAAGCCGCTTTAATTGCTTAAACGGGGTGCAAATATAAATGATTTTTCAAATATGCCCAACAAACAAAAAGTATCTTTTTGTCATTTTTTTGATTTTAATCAAAACTTGGCCTAAAAGCGTGTCACATCTTCAAAAGACCAATTACTCTGCTATCATCTCAAAATCTAAAGTTGTCTTATTCGCAGCTAGAATGACAACATCCTCCTTGGTATTTGGGGCATATTTCATGGCTTCTGCCAGAATAGTATAAGTTCCTTCATCCAGTCCTAAAACCATATAATTACCAGATTCATCTGTTGATGTAGAAGTGATATGCTCTTCGCCATCCCATACGCTAATCTGTACCCCTTCAAGACCGGTTTCAACATCCTCGACCAATGCAGTAACACGGCCTGCTAAACTTCCGGCTATACTCATATTTGATGCCCTAATTACGGGGTTAAAGTTAAACCCTTTGATCCCTGACATACTTTCTATATTTCCCTGGGCAACAAAAGATTTACTGACATCAATATCCAATAAAAGATCACTGCTCAAGCTACTAAAAACTTCAATCGCAGGATTCACAAATACTTTAATGCCCGTTTGCTCACCACTAGGTACCTTTAAATCAAATGTAGTCCCATCTTTCAGTACTACACTGCCTTCTTTTATATAAACCCTTACCAGGTCATAGGAGCCAACCGGTACTTCCGCTTCGCCCATAGCCATGGTAACTCCGTTGGTCAATGTTAATAGATTTACTTTTTGTTCTCCTTCATAAAGGACTTCAAAATTAGAATCATTTTGATCTCCTTGTGATTCATCCATGTTTTTAGCGCGTGTTTCTATTTTATAAATAGTGACATTGGCTTCATCAATAAAATCATATGGAAATGGAGCATCAGTAAGCTTTACAGAAATCTTACCATGCTTTACATATTGAAGTTCATTCCCATATTCGGAACAACCTATAAATAATAATATACCGGAAAAGAGCGCGAAAAGCACATAAGAGTAGGTTTTCATATGTCTAATTTAAGATTAAAGGGGTTACTGAAATTTCGGCTTCAGTGAATTATCATACTAAGTTAATTTTAACTTTTAAATATTCCTTAAAATATCGATGATCTACAGCAATAGTTTGTCAAATAATCAAAAAGTGGTATGATAAAGATGTATAAATGCCGGGTAATGTGAGTTTTAAGAACTCGCCTTACCTTCAAAAGCAATAGCTATTTAACTAACCATTTATAAATATCGTTGCCGTTGGCAAATAACAATAAGGCTATTAAAAGAAAGAACCCTATCATCTGGGCGTACTCCAAAAATTTATCACTTGGCTTTCTGCCTGTTACCATCTCATACAATAAAAAAGTAACATGGCCCCCGTCTAAAGCAGGGATTGGCAATATATTCATGAACGCCAGGATAATAGATATTAATGCTGTAGTTGACCAAAATGCCGGCCAGTTCCAGGTGTCCGGGAACATACCCCCTATTGCGGCAAAGCCGCCTACACCTTTATAGGCACCTGTTTCGGGATTAAATATTTTTTTAAGCTGTTTCATGTAGCTTACCAGGGTGGTAACCCCTTTATCGATTCCCGCCGGAATTGATTCCGCAAAAGTATATTTCCTGGTCTCTAACCTAAGAAAGCCCATTTCCTCCATCTCATCAAAACTAAGGGCGCCCATCCTTATGCCTATGGTAGCGGAATCGCTAATTACAACAGGAATTTGTTCTTCCCATCCATCCCTGCGAACCCTAAGATCTACCTCCTGGCTGGTGTACCTCTCAATAATGGATTTGGCTTCATCAAAATAGGTAATGCTTTGATCCCCAATTCCAATGATCTGATCCTTTACCTGCAAACCGGAATCCTTATTAGCAGATTCTTTGGGTATCTCTCCCACAATAAAAGGAAGCCTTGGGCTTATAAATCTAATTTTATCCTCATCTTCTAATAAGGTAGCTATGAAATCTACAGGGATCTCTTTTTCTACGGTATTCCCATCCCTGTTAATGGTAATGGTGTTGCCATTAATGATTTCACCCAATAAACTATCAAAATTTTCAACTTCTTCCCCATCAATGGCCACAATCTGATCTCCGGTTTGTACCCCTAATTCATCGCCAATGTTCTTTTCTGTAACCCAAATGCCATCTCTTAAACTATCCATGGGGATATACTGGTCTCCGTATGAATAGGCCATCCCAATATAGATTATAACCGCCAGAATAAAGTTTACTGTAACACCTCCCAGCATAATTATCAATCGCTGCCAGGCCGGTTTGGACCTGAACTCCCAGGGCTTCGGTTCTTCGGCCATTTGGGCCGTATCCATACTCTCGTCAATCATGCCTGCTATTTTAACATAACCTCCAAGTGGCAACCACCCTATTCCATATACTGTTTCCCCTATTTTTTTCTTAAAAAGAGAAAATTTAATGTCAAAAAAAAGATAAAATTTCTCTACCCTGGTTTTAAATAGTTTAGCCGGGATAAAATGTCCCAATTCATGCAGGACTATTAAAAGTGAAAGACTCAGGAAAAACTGTATGGTCTTTATAAGTATAGGACTCATCTATAGAATTTATAAGTAAAGCGCACAAAAGTACACTTTTACGAGGTCTTATAAAAAGAAAGTATGGTCACGGGCAGATATTTAAGAAAGTTTTAGCAGCAAACCCGTATCAAAGTTTTTGAATGCTATGATTCGCTGCTGTACCTTTGCAAAAAACTGCGAATGCTTTCTTTCTTCAGTAAATTTAAATTTTTGGGCATTGTACTACTCTTACTTTCCTCTGTAATTATTTATTTGTTTTACAACGCACTGCAACCCAAAAAGGTACTTCCTGTTTATCAACCGGCTGATTTTAACTCAGAATTGGTAGATAGTACCCTGGTCCATGTAAAAAAATACCATACCATTGCCGACTTTTCGCTTACTAACCAAAATGGTGAGATCATTACCCAGGATTTCTATAGAGATAAAATCTATGTGGCCGACTTTTTCTTTACTACCTGCCCCACAATCTGCCCTATAATGACAGATAATATGGTTTATCTGCAATCCAAGATTGCGAACGATAAGGATGTATTGTTGTTATCACATTCCGTTACACCAGATATAGATTCTGTTGCACAACTTAAAAAATACGCTTTGGAAAAAGGGGTGATTGATAAAAAGTGGAATTTAGTAACCGGAAATAAAAAACATATATATGAACTTGCCAGAAAATCCTATTTGGCTGTAAAAGATGATGGTGATGGCGGGCCCTTTGATATGATACATACGGAGAACTTTATTTTAATTGATAAAGAACGCAGGATAAGAGGTACTTATGACGGTACTAACAAAGAGGAAATGGAAAAATTACTACAGGATCTGGAGGTTTTAAAAATGTCTTATGCTAATTGAGGAATCAATTTTCGCTAAAACCAATCATATTATCCAAAGAACATTACTGTTTTTCTTTTTTTAAAATTTGCCCCAATACCTCATCTTTTTCCATTATTTTTGTCCTTACTTAAAATCAATCTAAATAAAAATTGGTTACAACCGTTGCACATTTGAAGCGAGGTGAAAGGGGTATTATTAAAGAATTTACCCAAGGTATGCTACCTATAAAATTGTTAGAATTAGGATGTCTTCCCGGAAATGAAGTAGAATTGATTCAAATAGCCCCTCTAAAGGATCCCATATACATAAATGTTAATGGTTCTCATATAGCTATCAGAAGATCCGTAGCCCTCCAAATAGAGTTGGATCTTATTGAAGACAAAGCCGCATTATGAGTAAAAATATAAATGTAGCACTTATTGGCAACCCTAATACAGGTAAGACCTCTGTTTTTAATCAGTTAACCGGTTTGAAGCAAAAGGTCGGGAATTACCCGGGGATAACTGTTGAAAAAAAGGAGGGTGTCTGTAAATTGCCACGAGGCGTTAAAGCTCATATTCTGGACCTGCCGGGTACCTATAGTCTTAATACTACTTCCCTGGATGAAAGTGTGGTCGTAGAACTGCTTCTGAACAAAAACGATAAAGATTTCCCCGATGTAGCGGTGGTAATAAGTGATGTTGAAAATCTAAAAAGAAATCTCCTCGTTTTCACCCAAATAAAAGACTTAAAAATCCCGACAATTCTGGTCATCAATATGTCGGACAGGATGCCTAAAAAGGGGATTTCACTGGATATATCTCTCCTGGAAGAAAAATTAAATACTAAAATAGCCTTAGTCAGCACAAGAAAAGGTACCGGGATAGAACGAATCCGACAATTGATTGCGGATTATAAAAACTTATCCGATAGGCCTAACCTGGACACCACTGTAATAGCACCGGATTACTTTGAAAGATTACAGCGGACATTTCCCAATGAAGATCTCTACAAATTGTGGCTGGTAATTACACAGGATGTCAACTTCACACCCATTGAGAAAAGAGAGGTAAAAGATACCTCCTCTTTTGCCACTAAGTCCAAGGCAGAACTCAAGAGGCTGCAGCAGAGGGAAACCATCCTAAGGTATCAATTCATAAACGGTGTACTAAAAGAAACCTATAAAGTAGACAGGAATGCTGCAATAGGATTCAGAGCTACAGTAGATAGGATTCTAACCCATAAGATATTTGGTTACTTAATTTTCCTGGTGATATTATTAACCATTTTTCAGGCTATCTATGACTGGAGTAGTTATCCGATGGATTTTATTGATGAACAATTTGCCGCTGCAAGTAATTGGATAAAAGCTACGCTACCGCCAGGAGTGTTTACTAATCTTATTGCCGAAGGTGTTCTGGCGGGAATAGGTGGGATTGTCATATTTATTCCTCAGATTGCCTTCTTGTTTTTGTTTATTGCACTCCTGGAGGAGTCCGGATATATGAGCAGAGTGGTTTTTCTAATGGATCGTATAATGAGGCCGTTCGGACTAAGTGGTAAAAGCGTGGTCCCCTTAATTTCAGGAACGGCATGTGCTATCCCCGCGGTGATGGCTACTCGTAATATTGAAAACTGGAAAGAACGACTAATAACTATTTTAGTAACCCCTTTTGTTACCTGTTCTGCAAGACTTCCGGTTTACCTCATCATCATAGCCCTCGTCATTCCAGAAGGAAGAATTATAGGCTTAAGTTACCAGGCACTTACGCTTACTTTGCTCTATTTAATTGGGTTTGGGGCTGCAATTGGATCTGCAATGATTCTAAACAAAGTTTTGAAAATAAAAAGCAGTTCATTTTTTATGGTAGAAATGCCAAGCTATAAGTTACCCCTTCTTAAAAATGTTGCCATTACTGTTGTTGAAAAGACTAAAAGTTTTGTTTATGGTGCCGGGAAGATTATCCTCGCAATTTCAATTGTCTTATGGTTTTTAGGTTCCAATGGTTACTCCTCCAACTTTAGAAATGCCGATAAAATAATTAGTGAAAGAATTGAAACTGAAGGTTTAACAAGTTACAATACTACCAGCATTCAAAATGAATTGAATGAATATGAAACGTTCCTAAAGGATAGTTTAGACCAAATTAATACTAATGTCCTAAGGGATTCATTAAATCAAAAAGAGCTCGTTCTTTTTCAAAAAGCACGTAAACAGGAAATTGCAGGTTTTAAACTTGAAAATTCATATATAGGTAATATTGGTAAGGCTCTGGAACCTGCGGTAGCGCCATTAGGGTACGACTGGAAGATAGGGATTGCCGTACTGACTTCCTTTGCGGCGCGAGAAGTATTTGTCGGGACTTTAGCAACTATCTACAGTGTTGGAAATGATGAAGAAGATACCATTAAACACAGGATGGCCTCTGAAATAAATCCGGTTACTAAAAAGCCATTATTTGATCTTGCATCGGGTATTTCATTGCTCCTGTTTTACGCCTTTGCCATGCAGTGTATGAGTACGCTGGCTATCGTAAAGCGCGAGACCAATAGCTGGCGATGGCCGATGGCGCAATTAGTAATAATGAGCGTTTTTGCGTATATTGTAGCTTTAATTGCATATCAGGTTTTGAAATAAAATGAGTGTATTACAACCCATATTAGTTTATCTTACTCTGGCTATAGCCATCTTCTACTTAGCCAAAAAATACCTGCTGCCCAAGCGTCTGTTTGCTTCCAAAAAAGGAACCAAAAGCGGATGTGAAGAGGGTAATTGCGGATGCCATTAAGCTTATACCATATTGACAATAAAAGAATAAAACAACAACCCCCATCCTATTATCAAAAGCAATCCCCCTAGAGGGGTAATTGGGCCCAAAAATTTCAGGGATTTCCCTTTGGAAGCTGCGATTACAAGACCATATATACTAAAAGAAAAAAGAAAAGTGCCCAATATAAAGCAGTAGGCCATATTTTTCTCCAAAGCTGTTGTAAAACCCAGGTTAAATCCTAATATAAGCAATAAAATAGCATGGAACATTTGATACTTTACCCCTGTATCAAAACTTTTAAGCTGATCCTCCGATAGTGATTTCTTTAACTTATGCGCGCCAAATGCACCAAATAATACGGCAAGCAATCCAAACAAAGCACCCAGCAATTGAACAAGTAGTATAGTCTCCATAATATTTTTAAATATACAGATAGTGGGGGAATACCTCAACTTATAAACAACAAAAAACCCATCAGGAAAATTCTGATGGGTTAGACTCATAACTTTGAATGCTAGATCTGGCTCATACCGCCATCTACGGCGAGCTCTATACCATTTACGTAACTGGCATCATTGGAAGCAAGGAAAAGGACCGCATTGGCAATTTCCTGTGATTCACCAAAACGTTTCAAAGGATTTGAGGCGGCAAAGCACTGTCCCATCTGCGAAACTGCTTCTTCGGGCATACCCATTTTATTATAAATAGGAGTTGCAATTGGTCCGGGAGCTATTGAATTCACGCGTATATGACGAGGGGCCAATTCTGTAGTTAATACCCTCGCATACGCTCTAAGCGCACCTTTGGTTGCACTGTAAGCCGCTGCTAAGCCCTAATAGGTAACTATGAGCTTGTTAAAAGAATGTTGCTATTCCCCGCTTTTTAAGATGATACGTTAAATGAAGTAAATTTTCTTTAAAGCGAAACCTGAATTTCTTTATCCCCTTCTACTTTAAATGAGCATTCGCTGTATTTTGGAGGTCCAAATGTTTTCATCTTACCTATGGAAAAACAAATGGGTTCTTTTGGGATTCCAATCCAGTTGGTATCCAATTCATCATCACCATCTTCATCATGAAAAATAGCCAGTGCATACTCCCCATCCGGTAAATCATCTATTATTACCCATGTATTCCCTAATTGGGCTTTGCTAGTGCCTCCGGAAAACATTTTATCTGAATCCAAAAAACTATCAGAACTGTCGTAAACTGCAACATGAACACTCCCGTTATCGTTTTTAACGCCTGTAACATCTACAGAAAGTTTATTTTGGGAAAACATCATTAAAGGCAGGAGCAGAAGATTTAGGAATAATAATTTCATTATTTTAAATTATAGGTTTGTAGTAGGTAACTGTTTTTTACTGTTTTAATTGTGTTTGTTGTGCCCCAATTTTTTCATCGAGGTAAAGATATAACTCTTTTGTTTTAGTAGAATCAGATAAATTGATAAAAAGCTGAAGGGAATCTTTGTAAGTTAATTTGATCTTCTGATCATTCAGGTTATCTACATAGATATATACCGGTTTTTCTTCATTAAGGGAATCTTTAAAAATCCCTTTTTCCTTTTCCCAGGCCGAAAATCCATTTTTACGATCTAATGATGGAATTTTGCTTACCATAGATACATTATTCATTGAATTAAATGGCAATTCTATATAATATATACCGGATAATATCTGGATCCTATCAGCTTTCTTCCAAATCCAATTTTTATAATGCGCCATAAAACTCAGGATACTCACAATCACAGCCAGAATAATGAGTATGTTCCAGAGCCAATGCCTTTTTTTCCCTTTCATTGTTTAGTCATTTTCACCCTATTCACGATACTTTTCAAACCAGGCAATCGTATGGGCGATTTTCGTAATTAAGTTACTCGGCTTGCTAGCAATACTATGACTTGCTCCCGGGATCTCAACCAATACAGTTTCAATTTTCCTCAATTTCAAAGCATGATATAACTGTTTGGCTTCACTAGGTGGTGTTCTTAAATCTTCCATCCCAACCATTACCATCGTAGGGGTTTCTATATTACCAACGAGAGACAAAGGAGAAAATTTCCAATAACCTTCAAAATTTTCCCAGGGCTGACCCGGATATCGCGAATTGGCATACCCAAAATAATTATCTGCAACAAGGGTTTTGCTTATCCAGTTCATCACAGGCTTAGCAACTACAGCAGCTCTGAACCTGTTGTTTTTCCCTATTATCCATGCAGTCATTATACCCCCGGCACTCCCGCCTGTAACATAAAGTTGATCTTCATGAGCAATGCCATTTTTGATACAATAATCAACACCGTCAATTACATCATTATAATCCTCACCCGGGTAATTATTATATAATAGATTCCCAAATTCTTCCCCATAACTTGTACTCCCCCGGGCGTTCGGATAAAATACTATATAACCCGCTGCTGCATATAACTGCATTTCTGCGGAAAACCTGTCCCCATAGTTAAGAACCGGCCCTCCGTGATTTTCAACCAGAAACGGATATTTTCTATTCTTGTCATAATCTGGAGGGTAAACCACCCAGCCTTGCAGGTCTCTTTGATCTACGGACGATTTATACCAAACTTCCTCAACATTACCCAAAGTGCGGTAATCAAATAAGGCCTTATTTAGAGCAGTAATCCTGGTTGTTCTTTTGGATTTAGAATCCCTTACAGCCAGTTCAGCAGGGTAATCTGGTCTGCTTTGGGTAAAAGCTATCGTACCCTCCCGGGAAGCACTAAAAGATCCGCCGGCGTAGGGGCGGCCAATAGAAGTCCCCCCGAGGTTATCTGCCAGTTTCGAAATTTTCCCTTCTAAGGAAATATAGCCCACTTTGGTATTTCCTTTATCATCATATGAGATATAGAGTCCCGCATTCTTTGCATCCCAAATCATCCCGGAGATACTCCTGTCGAGATCTTTGGATAAAACCATTTTCCCAGTCCCATCGGACTTCATGATATGTAATTTTCTTACCTGATACGTTTGGACTTTATCCTGATATCCCAAATAGGCAATATACTTACCATCTGGTGAAACTACAGGATTATTATCGGGCCCTTTTCGTTCTGTTAAGGCTTTTATGCGTCCTGAAGTAACCTCTACCTGGTAGATCTCACTATTACGGAAATCATATTCCCAGTTATCAGTTCTGTTTCCCGAGAAAAATATTCTATCCCCTTCTGCAGACCATGAAAGTTGCCCTCTATGATGGTAATCTCCGGAAGTGAGTTGGCGTATTGCCCCACCCTGTGCAGGGATTACAAATATGTGATTGAAGCCTGGCTTTATATAACCGCGTCCATCTGCCTCATGATACAACCGATCTGTTATTCTTGGTTTTTCTGCCCATTTCGCGCCTTCAGGTTTTTCAGGGATTTTAGCAATTACGGGTGGATCTTTTTCAACATTCATGGAAAATGCCAATTGGTCCCCTTTTGGAGACCAGGTCAATGAACCTGGGCTAAATGGGAGCTGGCTAATTTTTGCCAATTTACCGCTATTAAGCCAATACATATAAATCTCAGAACCTTCGGTTGTTGTGCTTATAAATGCAATTCTATCTCCGCTTGGAGACCATCGGGGACTTCGCTCGCTCGCTTCAAGTGAGCTAAGTTTTTGATGCCCTGAACCATCAGAATTAATTATCCATAGATTCCCATCGGCTTTGTCCTTCATTATGTCAAAACCCATTCTCCTATATACTATCCGGGAACCATTTGGTGCTATTTGCGGGTCAGAAACATACTCCAGTTTAAATACATCCAAGTAGCTGAACTTTTGTTTTTGTGTATAAGCCTGAAATGTAATTAATACTAAAAGAAGGGCATAGAAAAGTTTTCTGTGATTCATTATTAAAAATTTGGTTTAAGCATTAAACTTAGATATTAACTTTGGGCAAAGCAAAATAAATGCCTCACTTTGTATTTAGAATTAAACTGCAGGAAAAACAGCTTTAAAAGTCATAAAATTTTAGGTCAAAATTAGTATCTTTATAGTTACGACCAAATTTTAGGGTCAATCAAAAACTCATGTTTTTACAATAATTCTTTTACATAACATACGCTGAATGTTTTTACCGGAAGATCTTCTACAAGCCAAAAAGAGAAAAGACCTTATCGCCATTGCCAATGAAAAGGAAATGGACATTTCCAAGGTACTTAACAGACTTCGCTATGAAGAAGAACTTAAACTTTTGCAGCTAGAACTGGTAACCTTACAGCGTTGGGTAATTAAAAAAAAACTTAGGGTAGCTATAATTTTTGAAGGCAGGGATGCAGCTGGCAAAGGAGGAGCTATAAAGCGTTTTACAGAACACCTTAATCCAAGGTCCATGAGGGTTGTAGCTCTTTCTAAACCTACTGACGTGGAAGGCGGTCAATGGTATTTTAGAAGATATATAAAAGAACTGCCAAATCCTGGAGAGATTGTGTTTTTCGACAGAAGTTGGTATAACCGGGCGGTTGTTGAACCTGTAATGGGATTTTGCAATAAAAATGAATATCAACAATTTATGGTTCAGGTTCCGGGGTTCGAACACATGCTTTATGAAGATGGTGTTCAACTTGTAAAGTTTTGGTTTTCTATTTCTAAAAAAGAGCAAAAAAAGCGAATAGAAAGTCGGTTATTAAATCCCTTAAAAAAATGGAAATTTAGTCCGGTTGATAAAAAGGGGCAGGCCTTGTGGGATAAATACAGTTTTTATAAAGAACAGATGTTTTCTAAAACACACACCACCTTTAGCCCCTGGATAATTGTAAAGGCCAATAGCAAAAAAACTGCCCGTCTTGAGAGTATTCGTTATGTGCTTTCCAGGTTTGATTACACGAAAAAAACAAAGCATAAAACAAGCATATTACCAGATCCCAATATCGTTCTGAGATATTACAGGCATATAGAACAAATTGATATATAAAAGATGACTACCAAAGATAAGAAACAGATTCAGCTCAGTGAAGATGATATTTCTTTGCTTAACTCTTCAGTGGGCTTGACAAGTCTGCTGTCTGATAAAAAGACCAATGTTGAAAAGGCCTTGAGGTCGACAAGGCACGAAATGAAAATTAAAGAACTTCAGACAGAACTCATAAAACTGCAAAATTGGGTAATAGCTAAGAATAAGAAAATAGTTGTAATTTTTGAAGGGCGTGATGCCGCGGGCAAAGGCGGAGCTATTCGAAGAATAACTGCCTATATAAATCCCAGAATGTACAGAATTGTTGCCTTGCCTAAACCAACTGTCGAAGAAAGTGGCCAATGGTATTTTCAACGTTATGTAAATAGGCTTCCAAAACCTGGTGAAATGGTTTTCTTTGACCGAAGTTGGTACAACCGGGCTGTTGTTGAGCCCGTTAACGGCTTTTGCACTAAACCACAGTATCAGAATTTTATGAAACAGGTTAATGGCTTTGAAAGAATGATCATGGATTCCGACACCTATTTAATAAAGTTCTATTTTTCTATTACCAAGGAAGAACAGGCAAACAGGTTTAAGGAAATTAAATCTAACCCGTTAAAAAAATGGAAAATGACTGCTGTTGACCGCAAAGCACAGGAACTGTGGGACGAATACACGGCCTTTAAACTAAAAATGTTTGAGCAAACAGATTTAAAAGACTCCCCCTGGATAATTATAGATGCCAACAGAAAAACTGATGCGCGAATTGAAGCATTGAGCTATTTAATTGATACTATCCCCTATGAAATTGTAGAAGAGGAAGAAGTTTAATTCTAATTTTACAGATTATCGTATCTTTACTTAAGGACTATGATGGTAAAATTCGTTTCCATAGCAGCTTCTTTCCTAATTCTGATACAAAGCTTTAACATTTGTATCAGCGATCTCGTAGATCTTGGTGAATTAATAGAACATGCTAAATATCATTCTGAGAAATACGGCGATAACTTGTTTGTCTTTCTTTCGAAGCACTATGGAGATCTTGAAGCAGATCACAGTAAAAAACATCAGGAAGAAAAACAACAGCACGAAGAATTACCATTTCAACACCAGCCCCATATGACACTGCTTTCGGCTTTTGTGATCAAGGATCTGCAGGCATATCAACTTAAACCCGTTGACGATTTGCTAACTTCAACGGCAAATTTCTTTTATCAGGCTTCATATTCTAATTGCGAGAAAGAGGGCCCTTTCCAACCCCCCCGCGCGGTATAAATTATCTTGGTTTATTTTTTCACAGGCATAATTTTCCTTTTTAATTATGCATGATTATCAATCATTATTCCATGGATTATGTTATCTCGTATTATAGAATTCAGTATTCAGAAGAAATTTATTATTCTACTATTCACTTTATTTTTAGTGGGTTTTGGGCTTTATTCCCTCCTCCGGATATCTATTGGCGCCGTTCCGGATGTTACGAATAACCAGGTACAGGTAATCACTACCTCAAGAAGCCTGTCTACCCAGGAAATGGAGCAATTTATTACCTATCCGGTAGAACTTGAAATGGCTAATTTACCCGGTGTTCAGGAAATAAGATCTATCTCCAAATTTGGCCTATCAGTAGTTACCATTGTCTTTAATGATGATATGGGAACTTACCTTCCCCGGCAGTTGATCGCTGAAAAAATTAAGTCGGCTTCGGAAAAAATTCCTGAAGGTTTTGGCACCCCGGAAATGGGGCCTATCACCACAGGTTTAGGTGAAATCTATCAATACATACTGGATGTAAAACCCGGATATGAGGGGAAATACTCAACTACAGACCTGAGAACCATACAGGACTGGATTGTTAAAAGACAACTCTCAGGTATTCCCGGAGTTGTTGAAGTTAACACCTGGGGAGGTTTTTTAAAACAATATGAAGTCGCAATTAGTACAGAAAAACTAAATGCGATGAACGTTACGGCTAAGGAGGTTATAAATGCCCTTGAATTAAACAATAGTGTAACAGGCGGAGGATATATTGAAAAAGTAAATCAGGCTTATTTTATTCGGGGTGAAGGTTTAGTTTCTTCTTTGGATGACATTAAAAACATTGTAGTAAAAAAAGAGAATTCAATCCCTATTTATATAAAGGATGTCGCTAAAGTGGGGTTTGGAAGTGCAACGCGTTTTGGAGCTATCACGGCTAATGGGGAAGGTGAAAAAGTACTGGGACAGGTAATGATGCTTAAAAATGCAAATTCCAAAGAGGTTATTGATGCCGTTAAAGACAGGGTATCCTCAATCTCAAAGAGTTTACCGGAAGGTATACAAATAAATGCCTTTCTGGATAGAAGTGAACTTATTGGTAAAACGACATTTACAGTTACAGAGAATCTGATTTTTGGATGCCTGATTGTGATCTTTGTTGTAGTCCTGCTGTTGGGAAATTTAAGATCGGGCCTGGTGGTTGCTTCCGTTATTCCGCTTAGTTTACTCTTTGCTTTGTCCCTGATGTATTTATTTAATGTGGATGCCAATTTAATGAGTCTGGGGGCAATAGACTTTGGAATTATTATAGACGGAGCGGTAATTATAGTAGAATTCATAGCATTTCAAATTACCGTCAAAAAAGATGAATTGTACAGACTTTCCAGGACTGATCAGTCAAAATTCAGAGATAAAATAACGTATCAAGGGGCGTCTAAAATGATGAATTCGGCGATTTTTGGCCAGTTAATTATCCTGATTGTCTTTATCCCTATTTTATCACTTAGTGGCGTTGAAGGTAAAATGTTTCGGCCCATGGCCTTAACTTTTAGCTTTGCTCTGATAGGTGCAATGATCATGTGTTTTACGTATGTTCCGGTAATGGCGTCTTTGTTCCTGAAACCCTCTGATACTTCAAAAAAGAACATTTCATTTAGACTGATGAGATGGCTAAATAAATCTTTTGATCCCATAATACATTGGGGATTTGAACGTAAAAGATTGGTGTTAAGTCTGGCAGCTCTTGTCCTGGCCTTAACCGTACCCCTATTTATATCCCTGGGTGGTGAATTTGTCCCCACATTGGATGAAGGCGACTTTGTAATACAGCCTGTTTTAAAAACAGGAACATCATTGACAAAAACGGTAGAAACAACCACGAAGATAGAGCAAATCCTACTGGATAATTTTCCGGAAGTAAAGCAGGTAGTGACCAGGATAGGAGCGGCAGAAGTGCCTACAGACCCTATGTCTATGGAAGAGAGTGATGTCATAATAATTTTGAAGTCGAAAAGTGATTGGGTATCAGCCAAAACCAAGGATGAATTGGCCAATAAGTTCAAAGAAGCCCTCTCCATACTACCGGGTATTGAAGTAGAATTTACCCAACCTATTGAAATGAGGTTTAACGAATTGATAACAGGTGTAAGGGCAGATATTGCGATCAAAATATTTGGAGAAGATCTGGAAATCCTCAGCAAAAAGGGGAATGAAATAAAATCATTAATTGAAAATGTCGATGGGGCTGCAGACATAACTGTTGAAAAAATAGTTGGCCTGCCTCAAATGAATGTCCAGTACGATCGCGAAAAAATTGCTCGTTATAACCTGAATATCAAAGAACTCAATGATATGGTTGCCATGGGCTTTGCCGGAAGAAAAGTGGGGAATATTTATGAAGGTGAGAAGCGGTTTGATTTGGTGGTCCGCCTTACGAATGAAAATAGGCAGGATATTGAAAATCTCAAAAATTTATATGTCGATATCCCCTCTAATGGTAAAATACCACTAAGTGAACTGGCTGATATCACATATCAAAAAGGAGCCGCCAAAATTTCCCGAGATGATACTAAAAGAAGGATAGTAGTAGGAATAAACGTTCGTAACCGTGATTTGCAGTCAGTAGTTAATGATGCACAAAAATTAATAGATGATAATATAACCCTACCAGTAGGATATACTATAAGCTATGGTGGACAATTTGAAAATCTTCAAAGTGCGAGATCCAGATTATTGGTTGCGGTCCCAATTGCTTTAATATTAATTTTTGTAATGCTCTTTCTGGCTTTTAAATCCTTCAAAGAAACACTAATGATTTTTACTGCAATTCCACTGGCATCCGTTGGAGGAGTTTTACTATTATGGTTAAGAGATTTACCATTTAGTATTTCCGCAGGAGTAGGCTTTATTGCACTTTTTGGTATTGCTGTTCTAAACGGCATAGTTTTAATAGAACATTTTAAAGAACTTAATATAGAAAAATTTGGGAGTATGGAAGCACTAATTATTCAGGGCACAAAAGATCGGCTGAGGGCCGTGTTACTTACTGCATCGGCAGCTGCATTAGGGTTTTTGCCAATGGCAATTTCTACAAATGTTGGCGCTGAAGTTCAGCGCCCCCTGGCAACAGTTGTCATAGGTGGCCTGGTAAGTGCAACACTATTGACACTTATTGTACTGCCGGTATTATATAGTATCTTTAATAAACCGGGGAAGCCGGTATTTAAAGGACTTTTAAAAAAGAACAAGTCCTATAAGCTTCTTATCGCAACAACACTTTTTACACCTTTTTTAAATGCACAGGAAAGTGGTTTAACATTAGATGGATTAGTAGAAATTGCATTAGAAAATAACGCGGGCTTAAAAGCAAAATCCTTAAGAGTTAGCAAATCTGATGCCATGATATCCAGTGCTTTCAGTTTTGACAAAACCAGAATTTACTACGAGTATGACCAAAATAATATTGCTATCAATGGGGAACCCATAGGTGTATTCGGAGTAGAACAGGACTTCCTCTTTCCAACGGTTTATTTCTCCAAAAAAAAGGTAAACAAGGCTGGTTTAGATCTAGAATCCAGTGCTTATGAAGTTCAAAAGAAAATTTTGAAAAAGAAGGTTACTTCAAGATTTTATGAATATCAATATACCAAAGAGAGGGAATTTATTTATAAGCAAATTGATAGCCTGTTTCGGAATTTCGCAGCAATCGCCGAGCGCCGATTTGAACTCGGAGAAACTAACTACCTGGAAAAAATAACCACTCAGTCCAGACAAAAACAAATAGAAATTAAATTAGAGGAAGCAACGCAAGACGTTGTGCTGGCTTATAGAAATTTAATTAAGGTTGTCCAGGTCGAAGACAGCATAAATATTGGACTGGCTTTTCAAAAGAAAGTTAAATTGAGTCCTGAGGATTTGGAAAACAGCTTAGAATTAGAATATTATTCGAGTAGAGTTGATCTCTTTAATAATCAACGTAGTTATGAAAAACAACTTCTGCTACCCGATCTGAGTTTAAGTTATTTTCAGGGATCAAACAGCGGTTTAAATGAAACTCTGTCTGGTTACTATCTGGGGCTTAAAATTCCAATATTGTTTTTTGGCCAATCTTCTAAAATTAAGGCGTCTTCCATTGCCCGGGAAATTGCAGTAGAAGAATCTAAGGAGTATGAAGTTCAATTAAACATTGAATATGCGTCACTTAATGCTAAATTAATTAAGCAGGAAAAGGCACTGAAATATTATGAAGATGAGGGTACAGCCCTCTCAGACGAAATTTTGAAAACGGCTACCGTGAGTTTTATAAACGGAGAAATAAATTATTTCCAGTATATCCTAAGTCTTGAAAATGCATATGAGATAAAACTGGATTACTTAAAAAGCCTTAATGAATACAATCAAACTGTTATTGCCATAAACTATCTAACTTATTAAAATCTAAGTCATGAATCGTATTATATACTATTTCATTCCCATTATACTTCTAATCGGCATTTCAAGTTGTAAAAATGCAGAAACCGCTGACAAATCAGAAACTCAGCAGGATCCGGAGCTTGCAGATACCACAATTGAGCTTTCGAGTGATCAATTTGAACAAAATGGCATGGCCATGGGCGGCCTCGAGGAAAAATCTTTTCCCGAATTGGTTAAGGCTAATGGATTAATTGATGTGCCCCCTGCAAACCGAGCTGTAGTTAGTGCTACTATGGGCGGATATATAAAAAATACACATTTATTAATTGGAGATCGCATAACAAAGGGGCAGTCATTGGTAACCATTGAAAATCCGGATTTTGTGTCTATACAACAAGAATACCTGGAGATAAAAGAACAACTGACCTATTTGAGATCTGAATATGAGCGTCAGCAAATTTTGATTAAGGAAAAAATTTCATCACAAAAGAGTTTCCTTAAAGCTGAAAGTGAATATAAAAAAGCAGAAGCCACCTATAATGGACTTCAAAAGCAATTAGACTTGCTTAGAATTTCACCGGCAGATGTAGAAAAGGGCATTATTAGTACAACTTCCACGCTATATTCGCCCATTAGTGGTAGTATTACCCAGGTAAATGTATCTCTGGGGATGTATGTTTCACCTGCAACCCCAATCATCGAAATTGTAGATAATGACCATATACATTTAGAATTATCTGTTTTTGAAAAGGATATAATGAAGATTCACAAAGGGCAGGAAATTACATTTAAAATACCGGAAGCTTCTGCAGAAATATATAAGGCAGAAGTATATTTAATTGGCAATGCCATAGAAGAAAACAGAACGATACGAGTCCATGGACATCTCAAAGATACTTCCAAACATAATTTTCTAACCGGGATGTTTGTCAACGCCACTATTATTACATCAGATAAAAAAGCCCTAAGTATTCCTTCAGAGGCCCTGGTATCCTTAAATGATTCCTCATACCTCTTAATACTGGAAACAAATAAGGATGACGTTTATAGTTTTAAACCGCTAAAAGTTGAAACTGGCGAAACATATATGGGTTACACTGCTATAAAAAATCTGGATGACTTACCGGAAAACCCTCGTATTTTAACTAAGGGTGCATTTACTCTTATGGGGGAGTGATGGTAAATTAGCTTAAACCTACATCTAAGGCCATCATAATAATAAAACCTCCAATAAAGCCCATTGTTGCGATGTCCGTGTATTTGTCTTGCTGCGTCTCAGGAATAACCTCTTCAACAACGACAAAGATCATTGCTCCGGCAGCAAAGGACAAGGCGTAAGGCAGAATAGGTTGGAATGTAAGAACCGCCCATGCACCTAAAACTGCGGCAATGGGTTCAACCATAGCAGATGCTTGTCCATAAGTAAAACTCTTAAGACGGCTAAGCCCTTGCCTTCTTAAAGGCATAGCAACTGCGAAACCTTCGGGAAAGTTTTGCAGACCTATCCCAAGCGCCAAAGCCACAGCTCCACCTATATTTGCACCTTCAAAACCGGCAGCAACTCCGCCAAACAAAACCCCTACAGCAAGACCTTCAGGAATATTATGCAGCGTTATGGCTAGTGTAAGCAGCGTTGTCCTGTGCCAGGGTGTTTTTATTCCTTCACTTTCTTTAAAATTAATATGTATATGCGGTAAAACCTTATCCAATCCATAAATAAAAACAGCGCCAAGTAAAAATCCCACTGCCGCCGGCAGAACCTTAACAAAACCTTCTCCCGGGCTCATTTCTATTCCAGGGGCCAGAAGACTCCAAAAACTTGCAGCTACCATTACCCCACCGGTAAATCCAAGCATTCCATCTAAAACAGCCCTGTTCATTGTTTTAAAAAAAAAGACCAGACCTGCGCCTAAGGCCGTAAGAATCCAGGTAAAAAGTGTTGCATAAAAAGCAGCAAGAATAGGATTAATTGATTCAAAATAACTAATGACATTCTCTATCATAACTCAATCTTTTTAACGTATAAATTAGAGGCTATTTGCTGAGAGATTTGTAATTCTCTTTCGTTAAGAAGAATTCGCAAAGAATTATCAAACTCTTCTTTTTCTATAATCTTCATTTTATTACCAAGCGCTATACTATTTTTATCCAGGAACCTCAGGAATACCGCAGATGAGTCTTTGACCCCCACACATAGTGCCACAGAACCTATGGGTAATTGACTCAACAGTTGATTGTCATGCTCCATAAACTCTCCATTTTTACCCGGAATAGGGTCTCCGTGAGGATCAAATTTGGGGAAGTCTAATAGTTCATCGAGCTTATCAATTAATTTTTCACTTTTAATATGTTCTAGTTGTTCGGCAATTTCATGTACCTCATCCCAGGTGAAACCCAACTTCTCTACTAAAAAAACTTCCCACAAACGATGTTTTCTTATGATTGATAAAGCGGTCTTTGTACCGAGGGTTGTCAGTGATACTCCCTGATACTTTTTGTAATGAACCAGCCCCTTTTTAGATAACCTTCTCATCATATCAGTTACTGAGGATGGTTTGGTCTCCATCTTTTCGGCCAGGGCATTAGTTGAAATAACTTCAATACCTGTGTTGGCCAGATGGAATATTGCCTTAATGTAATTCTCCTCAGAATGAGTCATAAAAAACATTTTAGCAAAAATACATTTTTATTTGTACAAACAAATTTTTAGATTTGTCTAAATTTTTTATTTGGCAAATGAAATACATTGTTAATCCCTTTATTTTCAGGATAGTCATATTTGTGCTTCTATCTCTTTTGGGAATTTCAAATTTGTTTTCTCAACAAAATAGAATTACCGGAGTAATTCTGGATGGAGAAATACCCGTGCCTTTTGTAAATATCTACCTCCAGGGAACAGAATTTGGTACATCTTCTGATAGAAACGGTGAGTTTACCATTGCTAACATTCCCGATGGGAACTATAAAATTAAGACTTCTGTTTTGGGGTACACTCCTTTTAGCCAAAAAGTTACCTTAGCTAACAATAAAGTGCTGCTTCTTAATATATCTCTCAAGACTTCATCAGAGCAATTAGAAGAAATGGTGGTTACGGGCACTTTAAAACCGGTAAAAAGATTGGAAAGTCCTGTACCTGTTGAAGTATATAAACCTACCTTCTTTAAAAAAAATCCCACCCCAAGTATTTTTGAATCCCTTCAAAACGTCAATGGTGTGCGGCCTCAAATTAATTGTAATGTCTGTAATACCGGGGATATTCATATTAATGGACTGGAAGGACCATATACGCTGGTCTTAATAGACGGCATGCCCATTGTAAGCGGTTTGGGCACTGTATATGGGCTATCTGGTATTCCAAATTCTTTGATAGAGCAAATAGAAATTGTCAAAGGGCCTGCTTCTACCTTATATGGCAGTGAAGCAGTTGGAGGGCTAATTAATATAATAACAAAAAAACCCCTGGAGGCGTCTACTTTTGAAGCTGATAGCTTTATGAGCGGTTGGGGTGAAGTTAACCTTGATCTTGGATCAAGAATTGAATTAGGGAGTAGTTCCAACTTACTTCTTGGCCTTAATTATTTCAAATACGACAACCCAATTGATGATAACGGAGATAATTTCACGGATTTAACACTTCAGGATCGTGTATCCTTTTTTCAAAAATGGAGTTTGAACCGGGAGAATAACCGCATTTTTTCATTGGCAGGTCGTTTTTTTTATGAAGACAGATGGGGTGGTGAAATGCAATGGACCCCCGAATTCAGGGGTGGAGATGAAATATATGGCGAGAGCATCTACACCAGGCGTTGGGAGATACTTGGAAAATATCAATTGCCCTTCAAAGAAAATATACTCCTTTCCATGTCATATAATGACCACAGTCAAAATTCTGTATATGGCAACACACCTTATCTGGCAGATCAGCGTATTGGTTTTGGGCAATTAACATGGGATAAACTTTGGGCTAAGCATGATCTTCTGTTTGGAACTGCAGTTAAATACAATTATTATGACGATAATACTCCTGCAACTTCGGGAATAGCCGGAAATAACGAAGCAGACATTGTCTGGATACCAAGCCTGTTTGTGCAGGATGAGATAAATTTTTCCAAAAAACATTCTCTGCTAACCGGTATTCGTTATGATTATGACAAACGACACGGTTCTATATTTACTCCAAGATTAGCCTATAAATGGAAAATTACGGACAATGATTTATTCCGCCTGAATACGGGTACCGGATTTAGGGTTGTTAACCTTTTTACTGAAGAACACGCAGCTTTAACCGGTGCAAGAGAAGTAGTCATTGCAGAAGATCTGAAACCTGAGCGTTCCATTAATGTGAATATTAACTACCTTAAGAAAATATACAGCAATGATGGAACATTTATAGGTTTGGATGCCTCAGCCTTCTACACCTATTTCAATAATGTTATTCTGCCGGATTATGATACCAATCCCAATTTAATAATCTATAGAAATCTGGAAGGCAAATCTGTTTCCAAGGGAATAAGTGCTAACCTGGATTTAGCGTTCCCAGTAGGACTAAAAATATTATTAGGAGCTACTTTAATGGATGTAAGTAATACTACAAACGGTGTTACCCAAAGGCAAATCCTTACCGAAAGTTATAGCGGAACCTGGAGTATATCCTATGCCTTCAGAACGCTTAATCTGTCTGTGGATTATACCGGCAACTTATATGGGCCGATGCGCCTCCCGCTTTTGAGTGAGCTCGATCCCAGACAGGAATATTCTCCAACCTGGAGTATTCAAAATATTCAATTTACATATTCCGGTGTGAAAAATTTTGAATTTTATGGAGGAATAAAAAACCTGTTGGATTGGACTCCTAACAGGGGCAACCCGTTTATTATAGCGAGGGCCAATGATCCCTTCGATAAAAATGTTCAATTTGACAATTCAGGTAATGCCATCCCTACTGCAGATAACCCGTATGGTCTTACTTTTGATCCCTCTTATGTCTATGGCCCAAATCAGGGAATGAGAGGGTTTTTAGGAATGCGCTACCGTTTGAATTAATATACAAGGACTACTTGAGCTGTAATTTGTACTTTTGGTATTTTTCATATTTGTGCAGAAATACTACGACTATATAATAATTGGTGCCGGAGCCTCAGGCTTGATGCTGGCTAATGCCCTTGGAACTGATCCATATTTTAAGGATAAAACTGTATTATTAATTGACAAGGATGCCAAAAAGACTAATGATCGTACCTGGTGCTTTTGGGAAAAGAATGAAGGTGATTTTGATACAATCATTGCAAAAAGTTGGAGTCAGATTCAATTTTATAGTGAAGATTATGGAGTTAATCATAGGATAGCGCCATATAAATACAAGATGTTACGAGGCCTCGATTTTTACAATAGCTTTCTTGATAAAATTCAGTCTTATAAAAATATTAGTTTTTTGCAGGATATGGTTACAGGGGTTGTAGATCATAAAAATTATGTGGACGTAACCACCCAAAGTGAAGGCTTCAGGGCAACCAAGGTTTTTAATAGTATTTTCAATTATAAGTTGCTGCTTCAACAAACCAAATATCCTGTTTTACAGCAGCACTTCATAGGATGGTTTATTAAATCTGACAAACCCATTTTTAATCCCGAAAATGCCACTTTTATGGATTTTTCGATCCCTCAAAAAGGCAATACCCGTTTCATGTATGTTTTGCCTTTTTCAGAAACAGAGGGTTTGGTTGAGTATACATTGTTCTCTGCTGAAACATTAGATGAACAAGAGTATGAAGATGCAATTAAAAAATACATCAAAGAAAATCTTAAGTGTACTGAATATGAGATAGTAGAGAAAGAAAAGGGAAATATTCCAATGACCTGTTATGATTTTTCTGCAAAGAACAGCGAAAATATTTTACATATTGGAGTAGCAGGTGGATGGGCCAAAGCCAGTACGGGATATACCTTTATGAATACTAACAGAAAAACCAAAGAATTAGTGGCTTTTCTTAAAAAGAATAAACCCCTTTGGTCATTCTCTCATAAAGATCGGTATTGGTATTATGATTTACTTTTATTAGATATCCTCTATAAGGATAACAGCAAGGGCAGACGTATTTTTGAGTCCCTATTTAAGGGAAGCAGCCCCCAACTTATTTTTAAATTTTTAGACGAGAAAACTAACATTAGAGAAGATCTTAAGATTATTTCCAGTTGCCCTAAAAGTTATTTTATAAAGGCACTATTTAACAGGTTGTTTTAAACTTCTCTGTTCATGAGTTTATTGCCAAATCGCTGAAGTACCCCTTTCTTGCTTTCCGGTGCTTCCAAAGATTCCAGTATTTCAAATGCCTGCTTTGTATACTTTTCAATTTCTTTCCGCGTAACTTCGGCCGCACCACTTTTAATGAATATGTGCTTTACGGTTTCAATTTTTTCATGTGGGTTCTGAGGTTTAATGGAAAAAAGATTTTTCAATTCACTCCTCTCTTCTTCAGTAGCTAATTCCATTGCCCGTATATACAGAAAAGTTCTTTTATTTTCTATGATGTCACCCCCTAGCTGTTTCCCAAAATTCTCCGGATCGCCGAACGCGTCCAAATAGTCATCCTGCAGTTGAAAGGCTATGCCAAGATTTATGCCATATTCATAAATTGCATCCTGTGACTCTTCTGAAGACTTGGCAATTATGGCACCCATTTTCATGGCTGCAGCAACTAAAACGGCTGTCTTATAGGTTATCATTTTGAGGTAATCGGGAATAGTGACATCGTCACTTAATTCATAGTCCATATCATATTGCTGACCTTCACAAACCTCAATGGCTGTTTTGCTAAATACTTTTATAAGCGATTTAAACAAATCTGGCGGATAGCTCTCAAAATACTGGTAGGAATTAATAAGCATGACGTCGCCAGACAAAATACCTGTATTTACATCCCATTTTTTGTGTACGGTTTTTTTTCCTCTTCTTAGTGGTGCTGCATCCATGATGTCATCATGTACGAGGGAAAAATTATGAAAAACTTCAATTGCAAGGGCAGCATCCAGCGCATCCTCATAGTTCCCTCCTAACACATCCGTACTAATAAGCGCTAATATTGGTCTGAGTCTCTTTCCGCCCATATCCATTATATATACAATGGGATCGTATAAATTCCGAGGTTCTTTGGTTCTGATTTTATTTTCCAGATAGGAATTAAAACATCCCCTATAAAACGCTATGTTCGGCATTTTGAATTTTTTTCAAAAATACATTAAAAGCATGCACTGAAAAACATTTATATAAAATTCCTGTATACAAAATAGGCGTAAACAAGGTGGTTTGTTAAAAAAATGTAAAACTTTGGAAACTTTTTATGTTTTTATAGTTTCCTGTTTATATTTGGCCCTGATGATGAAAGACAAAATACTGATTAAAGCGACAGACCTGTTTTTAAATCTGGGGTTTAAAAGCGTTACTATGGACGACCTTGCTCATGCAATGGGTATTTCCAAGAAAACCATTTATTCTAATTTCGAAAACAAAACTAAGCTGGTAGAAGCATGTACAATGCATGTATTTGATTCTGTCTCCTGCGGGATTGATGAAATATGTTTACTAAAAAAGAACCCTATTGAAGAGTTGTATGAGATTAAAAGACTCGTAATGGAGCATCTAAACGATGAGAAAACCTCTCCTCAGTATCAGCTTCAGAAATACTATCCCAGAATTTTCAATACCCTTCGAAATAAACAATTTGAAATGATGCATAGTTGTGTCATTAATAATGTAAAAAAAGGTATAGAGCAAGGGATTTACAGAGATAATCTGAACATTGAATTTGTCGCGCGAATATACTTTCAGGGAGTATCAAGTATTAAAGATACCAGACTGTTCCCTGTTGCTAAATTTCCCGTGGCCGATCTTATGGACAACTATCTGGAATATCATCTCAGGGGAATTGTAACTCCCAAAGGAAGACAAATACTGAATAATATAATCAACTCTAATCAAGATTAAATGAAAGTTCAAATTTTAAGCTTTTTGGCATTCCTATTTATGGGTTGGTCTTATTCCCAGGAACAACCCAATAGCTTTTCGCTTGAAGAAGCTATTACCTATGCCCTTGAATATAACTACAGTGTTATTAATGCCGATAGAGAAATATTAGATGCACAAAAGCAAAAATGGGAAGTTATTGCTACCGGTTTACCCCAAATTGACGGTAATCTTAGCTACCAAAATCAATTAAAGCAACCTGTAACTCTTATCCCAGGGGAAATTGTAGGGGGAGAACCGGGATCTTTTCTCCCTGTCGTATTTGGACAACAAAATCAGGTTAATGCAACCGCTACTCTTCGCCAGCAAATATTTGACGGGTCATACATTGTAGGGGTTCAGGCTACTGAAGCCTTTCTTCGATACAGTCAAAACAACAAAGAGAAAACAGACCAGGAAATACGGAAAGCAGTTATAGAGGCATATGGAAATGTTTTACTGGCAAAGGAAACCGTTGCTATCCTTGAAAACAACAAGGCTACGTTGGAGAAAAATCTTTTTGAAACAGAAAAACTCTTTGAAAATGGCCTTGGTGATGAAGAGAGTGTAGAACAGCTACAAATTACATTATCCTCTATTATCAGTGCGTTAAAAAATTCAATCCGATTTGAAGACATTACGCTTCAAATGCTGAATTTAATTATGGGGCTTCCCATTGAAAACGAAACCTTGTTGACCGACAAATTGATTTTGATCTTTTGCAATCGGAATTTTTTATGGAAAACAATGTAGATTACAAGTTGGTGCTAAACTTAAATGAACAGCGATATTATGAATTAAAGCTTGCCAAAAGTAAAGCCTTGCCAACACTTAATGCATTTGTAAATTATGGTGCCTCCGCATTCAGCAATACATTCTCATTTTTTGAGAGTCAACAGCAGTGGTTCGGATCATCGGTCTTAGGTTTCGATCTAAAAATTCCTATATTCAGTTCCCTTAACAGAAGTGCATCTACCCAAAGAGCTAAGATTGCCTATGACCAGGCTAAAACGCAATTGACAGAAACGGAAGAACAGATCAGATTGCAGCTTGAACGGGCTAAAAGCGATTATATTTTTTCAATTGAGGATTATCAAACTACAAAAAGCAATCTTAATCTTGCTGAACGGATTGAAAGGAAAAATCAAATAAAATATTTTGAAGGTCTTGCTACCAGTTTTGAATTAAGACAGGCTCAAATTCAGCTTTATACCGCGCAGCAGGATTACCTTGAAGCTATGGTGGAAGTTATCAATAGAAAAACAGAATTGGAAACCGTGCTTAACAATTAAATCTCAAATCATAAAACCGAATAAGATGAAAAACGCTCTTATAATAACATTAATTTCATTACTGACAACATCCTGTGGAAATGGAACCATTGAGTCCGTTGAAACTTTGATTGCAGAAGGTAATTTGGAAGCGATAAAATTAAAAAAACAGGAAATCACTGCAAAACAAAAAGAATTGACCGCAGAGCTAAGGCTTCTTGATTCTGTTATCAAAATTAAAGATAGCAACTCAAAATTAGCACTGGTTACTACCATTAAAACAGAAGAAAAGCAGTTTAATCACTATCTCGATCTTCAAGGGAACGTAATGACCAAACAAAATGTGTTGATTTATCCGGAAATGGCCGGAACCTTGCTTAGAGTATATGTGAAAGAGGGGCAAAATGTCAGAAAAGGTCAGCTATTAGCAACAATAGATGATGGTGGAATGAGTAGTCAACTTGAACAGCTCAAAACTCAGGCTGCGCTTGCAAAAACTACCTTTGAACGTCAAAAGAGGCTGTGGGAACAAAAAATTGGATCTGAAATTCAATATCTGCAGGCGGAAACAAACTATCAGGCAGTTATGAATTCTGTTAAACAAGGAGAAAGCCAGTTGGCTAAATCAAACATCAGAGCTCCTTTCTCTGGAATAATAGACAATGTTATTCAGGAACAGGGAACTGTTGTTTCACCTGCTAGTGGGCAAGCTGTATTCCGCATTGTAAATCTCTCCGAAATGTACATTGAAGTAGACGTCCCTGAAAGTTATATTAATGGAGTAACCGTAGGTAAGGAAGTAAAGATCTATTTTCCGGTTCTGGGCGATAGTATTACTTCTGCAGTTCGGCAAACAGGAAATTTCATTAATCCAACCAACCGATCTTTTCGTGTGGAAATTGCAGTACCAAACAAAAACAATACTATAAAACCCAATCTGACGGCTCGTGTCCAGATTAACGATTATAGCAATAACGCTGCTATTTTAATTCCACAGAGTTTGATATCTGAAAATGCAGAGGGGGAGCAATATGTTTATATAGCAACGGAGGTCGATTCTAATAACATGGCTGTAGCTAAAAAACAGGTAATTCGCACAGGTCTTACGCAGGGAGACTATGTAGAAGTATTATCCGGTATTGCAACCGAAGTTCAGGTAATAATGGAAGGTGCTCGCAATGTTAGGGAAAATCAGAAAGTAAAAATAATTCAATAGTCTTATGAGTAAGCAAAAGAGAAATATAAACAAGGAATTTAGGTTGTCTTCCTGGGCTATTGATAATCCTTCGGTCATTTATGTAATGATCGCAATCTTTCTGTTCATTGGTTTATCTTCCTATTTTTCGATGCCCAGAGAAGACTTTCCTGAAGTAAAAGAAACCAAAATATATATAAGCACCATTTATCCCGGAAATACAGCTGAAGATATTGAACGGTTGCTTACAGATCCTCTGGAAGACAGATTAAAGGATGTGAGTAATCTGGTGGAAATTACCTCTACCTCCCAGGAAGATTACTCAATGATTGTTGTTGAATTTGATGAGGATATAACCGTTGAAAACGCTAAACAAAAAGTTAAGGATGAGGTAGACAGCGAAAAAGCGAGTGAAGACTGGCCAATTTTCAATGGAGCAAAAGTAGAACCGGATGTCTTTGACTTAAATATATCTGAATCTTTTCCGATAATGAATGTTAACCTCACAGGGGATTACCCGGTTGATAAATTAAAGGAATTTGGGGAATACCTGGAAGATGAAATTGAGGATTTACCGGAGATTAAAGCTGTAGATATAAGAGGCGCTCAGGATAAGGAAATAGAAGTAGCTGTGGATATTTATAAAATGATGGCTGCTAAGGTAAGTTTTGACGATGTAATACAAGCCATAAGCAATGGGAATATGACCATGTCTGCGGGAAATTTAAAGACCAGCGGACAGCGTCGTACAATTCGTGTTTTAGGAGAAATTGAAAACCCAACTGAACTTGAAGATTTTGTTGTAAAATCAGAAAATAATGGCGCAGTATATCTAAAAGATATTGCTGAAGTTTCTTTCAAGGAAGAAGAAAAAATAACCTATGCCAGAGAACGCGGTAAAAGTGTGGTTATGCTCGATATTAAAAAAAGAGCAGGTAAAAACGCCATTACCGCAGCGGATCGCATAAAGGAAATTGTAAAAGAATCTAAGGAGAATTATTTCCCGGCAGACTTGCAGGTTAGTATCGCCAATGATTCCTCAAACCGAACGTTAAATCAGGTTGACGACCTGGTGAACAATATTATTTTTGGGATCATACTGGTGGTAACCGTTTTAATGTTCTTTTTAGGTTTCCGCAACGCACTCTTTGTAGGGTTTGCAATCCCTATGTCTATGTTCATGTCTTTCATGATATTATCTACCATGGGTTATACTTTAAATACCATGATCTTGTTCGGGCTAATAATGGGACTGGGCATGCTGGTAGACAATGGTATTGTGGTTGTTGAAAATGTTTACAGGCTAATTGAAGAAGAAGGTATGCCTCGTATTGAGGCGGCCAAAAAAGGTATTGGTGAAATTGCTTTTCCAATAATTATATCTACTGCCACAACAGTGGCTGCCTTTGTGCCACTAGGACTTTGGCCGGGTCTTTTTGGGGAATTTATGATCTATTTCCCAATAACCTTATCAGTCGTCCTTGGCTCTTCATTATTTGTGGCAATTTTTATGAACTCCATGTTAGTGTCTAGCTTTATGGAGGTAGGAGATAAAGAACTTACAAGAAAACAGCTAATTAGACTCAGTATTGTCCTTGGTGGGTTTGGACTATTTATCCTCATATTTGGTGGAGCTGTTCGTGGCTTGGGCTCCCTCATGATTGTAGTGGCAATCTTATTTTGGATATATAAGTACGGGCTTAAAAAAGCGGCTTCAAAATTTCAGAAAAAATACCTGTCCCGATTTGAAAATTGGTATGAAAATCAGTTGAGAACTGCTCTGAGGGGAAGAAATGTGTATGCTTTTTTTGGTTTTACAGTATTCTTATTGATAGTGGCCTTTATTGCTTTTGGTATATCACTTGGAAGTGGCCGTACAAAAGTGGAGTTTTTCCCTGATAATGTCCCTAATGAGATTTACGTCTATATAGAATATCCTCAGGGTACGGCGATAGAAAAAACTAATGAGATTACTAAAAATATTGAAAAAAGAGTTTACGCCATTGCAGACGATCCTAAATATATGGATGGTGAAAATAATTTACTTGTTGCATCAAGTGTTTCACAAGTAGGTAAAGGCGCAGAAAATCCGTTTACCGAGGGAGGATCAGCAGCAGAAATGCCCCATAGAGGTAAAATAACTATTTCTATGGAGGAGTATAAATTTAGAAATGGCAGAGATACTGAAGAGCTTCGCAAAGAAATTCAGGATGGACTAAAGGGTATTTATCCGGGGATTGCTATTTCTGTTGAAAAAGATCAGGTTGCTCCCCCTTCGGGGTATCCAATAAATATTGAAATTGAAGGGAAGGATTACAACGTTTTAATAAATACAGCCGAGCAAATGCGCAATTTCCTTAATTCTAAAAATATAGAAGGCATTGAAGAATTAAAGATCGATGTTAATACCGGGAAGCCGAGTATGCAAGTTACTGTAGATCGGGAAAAAGCCGGTGAACTTGGCGTATCTGTCGGACAAGTGGGCTTGCAGTTAAGACGTTCTCTGTTTGGAGACAAAGCCGGTATTTATAAGTCAGGTGGCGAAGATTATGACATTAATGTTCGTTTTAATAAGGATCTCAGATATAACACCAGTGCTTTATTTAATCAGAACATAATTTTCAGGGACCAGGCAACAGGTCGCATTAAGGAAGTTCCGGTTTCTGCAGTGGCATCTCAAAGAAATACATCCAGCTTCAGTGCCATTAAACACAGGGACACCAAACGTGTTGTTACTCTATATTCCGGACTTAGGCCCGGATTTACAGATGCCGGGGCTATTGTAGCGGAGATAAAAAAGGAAATGGAAGAATATACCGGTATTCCTGCTGATGTAAAAATTGACTATACAGGGCAAATAGAAGAGCAAAACAAACAAATGAATTTTTTGGTTGGTGCTTTCTTTTCCGGACTTGGTTTAATAATGTTAATCCTTATCTTCCAGTTTGGAGGTATTTCAAAACCAGCTATTATAATGACAGCCATCTTTTTAAGTTTTATTGGAGTTTTTGGTGGATTAATGATAACCGGATGGCCTTTTGTTATTATGATGACTATGATGGGCATAATATCCCTGGCCGGTATCGTTGTTAATAATGGTGTGGTCCTTCTGGATTATACCCAAATTCTTATAGATCGTAAAAAGGTGTCATTAGGCATGGACGATAAAGATCTCCTATCCCGGGAACAAGTCACAGAATTAATTGTCAAAAGTGGAAAAGCCAGGATGAGGCCCGTATTGCTAACCGCAATAACTACGGTCCTGGGGCTCATTCCTTTGGCCATTGGACTGAATCTTGATTTCTTTTCGCTTTTTACCGAGTTTGACCCTAAAATTTATATTGGTGGAGACAATGTGATTTTTTGGGGACCCCTGGCCTGGACCGTTATTTTTGGATTAATTGTGGCTACCTTCCTTACACTTATTATAGTCCCTGTACTATTTAATATCGTGTATAGAATAAAGATTAAACTCAAAGGAGGAACTAAAAAAAGACCTTTAAAAAAGAAAGACCTCGAAATTGCTGCCTAATACCATAAGTATTATTCAATAAAAAAGCCCCGCATAATGCGGGGCTTTTTGAAGTGTTTAATTTAATAATACAGCCTATTCATTTTCTGAAAGTGGTATTGGCAAAACATTGTATACCTGATCTCCGGGCCTGTCTACAGGTAAGGTACTGGATAATCCATACCGTCTTAGATCAAACATCCTGTGGTTTTCAGACCATAAAGAATATCTTCTTTGATTCAATAGTTCTGTAGTAAGATCATCTGCTGTTTGCGCTCCTGCATAATTTGGTAGAGATGCTGAATTACGTATGGTATTCAAAGCATCTTCGGCATCCTGCAGATTATTTGCCAAAATACTTGCTTCTGCATATAGCAGTATCAACTCCTCGTTCCGAAGGATTTCAACATCTGATACATTTGTAGCATATAAACGCGTTTCATGTGTTCCTGTTAGCCCATCCTGGGAACTTGGATCCGGTCTTGGAGCGGCCTTTGTTGCTACACGAGTATCGCCTGCTTCAGCTTCATTAATCCAACTATCATGCACAATAATCTGATCCCCGTTGTTTACATTTTCTGGTGTTGATGGAACCCTGAAAATAGGATTTGCCTGGTCTCCCCCACCCAGGCCAAAAATATGGTTGGGACCCAGATCTAAAGCACCACCAATATCAAAATAAGAACCGGTAAGTGCGGTTAACGCAGATGTGCCATCACCAGCATAAACAGCAGCCAACGCTGCTATAGCTCTGTTAAACTGAGCAAAAGTAGCAGGAGTGTCGAATCCGCTAAAACCGGTACTCAATGGAAATGCAAAACTACCACCGGCACTTGAAAGATTTCCCTGGGCCTCGTCTAACAATGCACGTATTTGAGATAATGCCTCGTTAAAATCTAATATTGGACCCAGATTGTCCGGGTCTGCTACATCTAATCTGGCCCTGTCATAGGATTTTAAAACCTGGATTAACTCATAAGCCTGCATTGTTTTTGCAAACCCAATATATCCATTAGATTCGGCATCCGTAACAAATTCCGTGTTAGAGGCAGCTTCTATCAACAAATTGGCATTCTTTGTAGCACGGTAACTACCATTCCATTGTTGCGTGCTGTAAAACGAATTATTGTCTAAGCCAATCCCGTCTTTTCCCAGAAGATCTCCGGTATTACGAGGATCTGCATCAAATAAATAAAGTTCCCGCGCCATTGTACCACTGGCCGTAACTTCAACACCCAAACCATCCCTGATTGTAGATTCTATGCCTACTACCAGTTCGTTCAATTGTCCTTTTGAAGCATTTTGTTGAACTCCACTGACACTGGGTCCGTCGGGATCTTGTACTTCATCAATTGTGCATGAGTACACTATTACTAAAATAGTACAGGTCCATGCTAACGTAGTTATCTTTTTGATAATATTTTTCATCGTCAATTTTTTAAAAGTTAACATTCAAGTGAAAGTAGAATTGCCTTGAACTCGGAAATGGAGTTACCTCTATTCCACTGGAAAGTCCGGCACCACCATTAACGGACACTTCAGGATCATAACTACTATAATCTGTTATGGTAAAAATATTTCTACCTGAGAATCCAAATTTTACTCCCTCCACGGTTTCACCAAAAATATCGTTCACAGTTTCGGTTGGCAGTCTATAATAGACTGCGGCTTCCCTTAAGCGAACATAACCAGCCGGTTCTACAAATCGCAATGCATTTGCAGGTGTGGCTAATCTTGCCTGACCTTCAGGAGTTTCCAAATCCGGGGTCACGCCCCCCAAATCTGTCAGGAAAGTAGAAAGGTTGAGGTTCTCACCACCCTGTTTCCATTGAAGAAGAAACGATACATCAAACTGCCTAAACAATGTCAGGTTATTACTGAAAGCCATCTGAAAATCAGGCTCAACATTTCCAACTTGTGTTTGCACGCCGTCTATATTTCCAACTAATTGGGTTACCGGTTTTCCTTCTTCAATAAAGAAGGTTCCCAAACCTAGCCCAAAACCCGCTCCGGGTTGGGGAAAGGCCGGTACATCTAAACGGGTAATTTCAGATCGGTTCAGATAAAATAGAATCCCTGTATTCCATAAAACGTTCCGGTTACTGATAACATCCCATCTAAAGCCCAATTCTACCCCGCTGTTCCTAAGGTCCGCAAGATTTGTCGTTTCCTGAGTAAATCCAGTTGAGGAAGGAAGTGCTCTCGTTAGTATTAAATCCTTAACTTGTTTATTATAATATGTGGCCTCGAAAGTAATACGATTTTGGAGGAAAC
Organism: uncultured Eudoraea sp.; assembly: GCF_947258525.1. Classification (GTDB taxonomy): domain Bacteria; phylum Bacteroidota; class Bacteroidia; order Flavobacteriales; family Flavobacteriaceae; genus Eudoraea. Next base: position 7,029 of record NZ_CAMYIP010000171.1, on the reverse strand, counting down.
CCATGTCAAATCCCATTTCAATTTCCTTAGCAGTTTCCGGTTCTACATCCGGGTCGCCCTTAGCCGCTAAAACCGATTGTCCGATATTGCCGCCAATATTATTTGCTCCAAAGCTCGTAAAAGTGGCTCCAAAACCGGCCGGGTTACCTGTTTCACCATAAGCAATTCTAAGCTTTAGTTGGCTTATAGCTTCACTGCTCCAAAAATCAAAATTATTAAAGTTTACGGCCAAAGACGCTTTTGGAAAGCCATAGAATTTATTTGGATCTCCATTTCTGCTGGATTTATCCATACGATATCCTAAAGTGGCAATAAACTGATCCCTATAGTTTCCTTCCACCTGCGCAAAGAATCCAAAATCTTCCTCTTCTGTCCTATTCTGATCTATAACCTGGTTGACGGATTGATCTACGCTTGTTTGTCCTGCTGCAAGAAGTGAACCCCTGCTATTAACCAAGTTAGACTCCTGGCTCAGATACGTTACACCTACTTGTGTAGTTAAACCCAGGTCGCCTCCCATAGCATCATGATCCCATACCCCTATGGCTTGTGTATTAAACTGTGTAAAGTTATTCTTTCCTACGGCAACAAAACCCCCTTGACCACCAATTTGTGCTTGATGTGTTTCGGGAACATAAACATTAGTCTCGTTAGCCAAATAATCAAATCCACCACTTAAAACTAACTTTACGCGGTTAACATCGGTTGTTAAGATATTGGTGTTTAAGGCCAGTCCCTGAACTATCCGGTTGTTAGTATCATCGTTTCTTGCATTGTCTCTCACAAAAATTGGATTCCCAGGATAATTGGGGTTATTCGGATAGTTACCATTGGCATCAGGAAACAAATTATTCCATGGCCGGGTGAAAGCCAAAGTATACCCATAACTAAGTCCACCTTCATTCTCATTACCGGTAAAACTCCGGCTAGAATTACTTCTGGTGTAATTGGTAGTAGATGTAAAATCAAAAACATTAGAAATTTTGTGTTCTATGTTTGTACGAAGTGAGAGACGATCAAACCCGGTATTTTTAATAATTCCATCCTCGTCTCTGTAAGCACCTCCTACATAGAACTTGGTTCTTTCATCGCCACCGGTTGCATTCAACCTTGTTTCTGTAATAAACCCGGTTTCTCCATAGATAATGTCTTCAAAATTATAAAGGCTGCCCCGTTCGGCAATGGTTGCATTATATTTGTCTCTTTCGCCTGCGTCAAATGTCGCCTCCACAGAATCTGCTGTCCAGGGTCTTATTCCCAAAGGATTAGCAATTTTATTACTACCTAAATCCTGGCTAAAACTGATTTTTGTTTTCCCAGTTTTCCCTCGTTTTGTAGTTATTATTATTACCCCTGCATTTCCTCTTTGTCCATAAATTGCCGCTGCAGAAGATCCTTTTAAAACTTCGATATTCTGAATATCGTTTGGATCCAGATCTGCTAAACGGTTACTGGAATTTTCTTCATTCCCTCTATTTGCACCTGAGGCAAATCTTAATCCGGAGGGTATCTCTACATTGTTATAATAAACACCGTCTACAATAATCAAAGGCTGGTTGTTTCCATTTATAGAAGAAACACCCCTTAGTCTTAAGGCAAAACCACCACCGGGAGCTCCCGAAGATGCTGTTATGTTTACCCCCGGCACTTTACCATATAGGGCCCCGTCTACAGTAGACTGACTTGTTGTGCCCACCAATTCCTGAGAAGAAACAGTGGAAACCGCATTCGCCAAGTTTTGACGTTTTACCGAAGTTGCTAAACCGGTAATAACTACCTCGTCCAGACCGGTTGCCGATTCAACTAAAACGACATCCAATGTTGTTGCATCAGTAACCTGAATTTCCCTGGTTTCAAATCCCAAAGAGGAAAAAACCAAGGTAGCCGGAAAACTGTTGACGGTTATTTCATATTTACCATCAAAATCGCTCGTAGTTCCCGTATTGGTCCCTTTTATTACAACGTTTACCCCGGGTAAGGGAGATCCATCCAATTCATCCTGGATATACCCGCTGACCGTAGCCTGCGAAAATGCCAGGACTGGCAGCGCAAGTAAAAGCCACAGGAATACCTTGTTAAGTACAGTTTTTTTCATGTTCAGTAGTATTTAGAATTAGCTATTGTTCTTTCCAAGGTAATGAAGATTAGCTGCATACAAAATTTTTTTTAAGGTTTTTTTAACAACACCGCCCTTGTAAAAGTTCAGAATATGCCAGAAAACATGTTTCAGGAGTATCACATACACGCATATCTTCTTACATTTGCGGCGGTAAAACAAGGCACTAAAAATGTACAGGAGTCATACTTGTGGTGAATTAAGGTCATCACACATCAATAAAGAAGTTACTTTATCTGGTTGGGTGCAGAAAACCAGGGACAAAGGATTTGTAGTCTGGGTAGATCTACGAGATCGCTACGGCATAACACAATTGGTTTTTGATGAAGAAAGGAGTGATCCTGAAATATTCGAAAAAGCAAGGAATTTAGGTCGCGAATTTGTTTTGCAGGTAGAGGGAACAGTTATTGAAAGAAGTTCAAAAAACCCGAATATCCCAACCGGTGATATTGAAATCTTAGTTTCTAAAATTCATGTCCTGAACGAATCTTTAGTCCCTCCATTTACTATTGAAGATAAAACGGATGGTGGAGAAGATCTGAGGATGAAATATCGCTATCTGGATATTCGAAGAAATCCGGTAAAAGAAAATCTCATTTTCCGTAGTAAAGTTACCCTGGAGGTCAGGAATTACCTTACCCAACAGGGCTTTATAGAAGTTGAAACCCCATATTTAATAAAATCTACTCCGGAAGGTGCGCGCGATTTTGTTGTGCCAAGCAGGATGAATGAGGGCCAGTTTTATGCGTTACCACAGTCTCCTCAAACCTTTAAACAACTACTCATGGTAGGTGGTCTGGATAAATATTTTCAGATTGTAAAATGTTTCAGGGACGAGGATCTGCGTGCAGACAGACAGCCTGAATTTACACAGATAGATTGCGAAATGGCTTTTGTGGAACAGGATGATATTTTAAATGCTTTTGAAGGACTTACCAGGCATTTGTTACTTGAAATAAATGGTGTAGAAACCGGAGAATTCCCCAGACTGACATATGACGAAGCCATGCGAAAATATGGCAATGATAAACCGGATATCCGATTCGGAATGGAGTTTGGCGAATTAAATGATATAGCGCAAAACAGAGATTTTAATGTTTTTAATTCCGCTGAATTGGTTGTTGGGCTTGCAGTACCCGGTGGTGCATCCTATACGAGAAAGGAAATAGATAAATTGATAGAATGGATACGCCGTCCGCAAATAGGAGCAAAAGGCATGGTATATGTTAAATGCAATGAAGACGGAAGTTATAAATCTTCTGTTGATAAATTCTACGAACAGGAAGACCTTTCCAAATGGGCTCAGCGGACCGGTGCAAAACCAGGAGATCTTATATGTATCCTATCGGGCAATGCGGATGAAACAAGAACTCAGTTAAGTGCATTGCGCATGGAATTGGCAGAACGCCTGGGCCTTAGAAACCCGAAAGAATTTGCCCCTTTATGGGTCGTAGATTTTCCATTGCTGGAGTTGGATGAAGAAACGGGCAATTACCATGCAATGCATCACCCATTTACTTCTCCAAAACCCGGGCAGTTAGAATTGCTGGAAACTGATCCGGCTGCGGTAAGGGCTAATGCCTATGATTTGGTTTTAAATGGAAATGAAATTGGTGGTGGATCCATACGAATTCATGATAAAGAAATGCAGGCTACCATGTTTAAACATCTGGGTTTTAGTCCGGAAGAAGCTAAAGAACAATTCGGCTTTTTAATGGATGCCTTTCAGTATGGCGCTCCACCGCATGGAGGAATTGCATTTGGTTTAGACAGACTGGTTGCCATTTTAGGAGGACAGGAGACTATCCGTGATTTTATAGCATTTCCAAAAAACAATAGTGGAAGGGATGTAATGATTGATGCGCCTGCATCTATTGATGAGAAGCAATTGAAGGAACTGAGTTTAAAATTAGATATTCAATCTTAGCTTTAATCCCTTTTAAAGGTAGCATTTTTTAATACCTTTAAACGTATAATCTAATAATGCCCAACCGTATTACACGCTTGTTTACCAGGTTTCTTAAGTGGAGGTATAAACATATTTCCAATAAAACCTTTACACAACTGATGAGCGTGGTTGTAGGATTTTTGGCCGGACTTGCGGCTGTTACCCTTAAAAATATTACCTACTTCATAGAATCTCTTCTGGAAAAGGGAATTGTTTTTTCAAACAATCAACTCTATTTTATCACACCAATTATTGGTCTTACCCTTGTTTATCTATATGTAAAGTTTGTGCATAAAGAAAAATTGGAGCATGCAATTTCCTCTATACTTTTTGCACTGTCTAAAAAGAAAGGAATAATTGGGGTGAAGAAAATATATTTACCCCTGGTTACAGCTCCATTGACCGTTGGTTTTGGGGGTTCAGTTGGTCTTTTGGGCCCTGCCGTAGCTTCGGGAGCAGCAATAAGTTCAAATGTCGCGAGATTATTACATATTAATGCCAAAACAAGGTCCCTACTTATAGCCTGCGCCTCTGCGGGAGCCATTGCTTCAATATTTCAGTCTCCCATAGCAGCCATAATTTTTGCTGTAGAAGTTTTTAGCCTTGACCTGACCATGATCTCAATGCTTCCATTATTACTGGCATCTATTTCGGGGGTTCTGACCTCGTACTTCTTTCTTGGTGATGAATCGCTATTTAGTTTTTCAATAACTGAAAAATTTGAAATAAAAGACACCTTTTTTTATATCGTTTTGGGTGTAGGTACCGCAATCGCATCTATTTATTTTACAAAAATGTATTTTGGAATACTAGCCTTCTTTGAAAGATTTAAAAGTCCTAAATATAAATTACTGGTTGGCGGATTAGCCATTGGAATTATGCTCTATTTTATTCCCCCTCTCTACGGGGAAGGTTTTGGTTTTATAAATAACTTGTTGCATGGCGAACATGCTATTGCTTTGGGCAAAACACCTTTTGATAGCTATACAAATAACATATGGGTAGTAATAGCCCTCTTATTTGGGATTACAATTTTCAAAGCTGTGGCAATGACTACCACTTTTGCAGCGGGTGGTTCGGGAGGTATATTTATCCCTACTATGGTAATGGGAAGTGCCCTGGGTAATGTTGTTGCCAAAGTAATAAACAACTTAGGCCTTGGGCTTTCTGTAAATGAGAGTAATTTTACGCTGATTGGGATGGCAGGGCTTATTGCAGGTGTGCTTCAGGCACCCTTAACCGCCATCTTTTTAATTGCTGAAATAACCGGAGGCTATGAGCTTTTTGTTCCTTTAATGATTACCTCAGCAATATCTTTTCTTCTGACAAAAAATGCAATTGATTATACCATATATACCAGAGAATTAGCTGAACAGGGCGCATTAATTACGCATGATAAAGATCAAGCCGTTCTTACCTTAATGCAGCTCGATGATATTATTGAGCGGGATTTTAAAACTATTAGGCAGGATATGACGTTGGGTGAGCTTGTACATAAAACAGTTGCAAAATCTACAAGAAATATATTTCCCGTAATAGACGCAAATGACGCGCTTGTTGGGATCGTATCATTAGATGATATTCGTGAATTTATGTTCGACACATCAATGTATGAGAAAATAAGTGTCGAATCCTTTATGCACAATGCGCCTGAGCTAATATTTTATGAAACGGACTCCATGAAGAAGGTAATGCAAAAATTTCAGGATAGTAATGCCTGGAACCTGCCTGTTATAAAAAATGGGAAATATTCAGGATTTATTTCAAAATCCAAGTTGCTGACCGCATATAGAAGGAAGTTGATTAACTTTACACAAGAAGATGCGAATTAAATTAAAACATATTGTTCTGGTAATTGTTTTGGCCTCGTTAGGGGCTATCATTTATGGCTTTACCCTAGGGGAAGATCAATCGCAAATTGCCAATAAATTCATTGGTTTTGGGACGGTTGGACTATTTTTAATAGCTATGCCCTTATTTCTCATAAAAGAGAGCAAAAGCAGGAAAGTAAAGGATTATATGCTTACCGAAGAAAATATTCGTAAAATGCAAGGCAAACTTCCCAAAAAGACTGAAAATCAATAAATTTGGTCAAATTTTACCTTTTCTTTAAAGAGGTCTGCCCAAAAAATCATACTTTAGTAGGGTAATTTTTTTATTTTAATACTTATTTTAATGACAGGAACTGTAAAATTTTTCAATGAATCCAAAGGATACGGGTTTATTACCAACGACGACACCGGGAAAGACATCTTTGTTCATGCAACAGCATTGAACGGAGTGGAACTAAACGAAGGCGACAAAGTAGAATACCAAGAAGAAGAAGGAAGAAAGGGCATGGTTGCCGCACAAGTGCAGGTAATCGGATAACAATATTTTATTTTGAATTGAACCATCCCCGAATCTATTTCGGGGATTTTTTTTGCCCTTAATTTAACCTTCGTTTCAGAATAAAAAATCGTTTTAACAGTTCTGAACACTCCTCTTCCATAATGCCTCCGGTTATTGAAGCTTTCGGATGTAATTGCCCGCCTGAAACAGAAAAACCCCTTTGCGGATCATAAGCCCCAAAAACAACTTTTGAAATTTGACTCCAAAAAAGTGCTCCAGCACACATTTGACAAGGTTCCAGGGTTACATATAAGGTACAATTTTGCAGATATTTGCCTCCCAGAAAGTTAGCGGCCGCTGTAATAGCCTGCATTTCTGCATGAGCCGTTACATCGTGAAGTTGCTCGGTTAAATTGTGCGCCCTTGCAATTATTCTATCCTGTACTACAATTACTGCTCCAATGGGTACCTCTCCTTTCTCAAAAGCAGTTTCTGCTTCCTGTAATGCCCTTTTCATAAAATAGGCATCGTCATATTTAAGATCAAAAGACATAATAGTACAATAATAGGTATAGATCTGGTTATAACAAAAAAATGAATTAATGTACATTTGCTACTTCTTATGAAACTATTG
>NZ_CAMYIP010000170.1:1949-2842 GCF_947258525.1 uncultured Eudoraea sp. | reverse complement strand
ACCCGATTCGGCAAATGGAACGACATATTGACTATCCCAGCACCCAAATCCGAAATCTTGTATTTACGCCTGATTCGCCACTATGCCCGTGGAATTGCCTTCGTACGTAAGAACAATGCCAAAGAAGCCCAGGAAGAGCTCTATGCCCTTAAAGAATTGATGAAGGATCCGAAAATGGAGGAATTGATTGCAGCTGCGCACAACCCTTCGAATGACATCGCCAATATCGCTATTGAAGTTGTGGCCGGCGAACTCGCGGCCCTGAACGGCGATATGCCCAAAGCCATAGCACATCTGAAGAAAGCAGTTGCTCTTGAAGATCAATTGACCTATACAGAACCTGCGGCCTGGCATATCCCAACCCGCCAGAATTTGGGTGCCCTGCTGCTTAAAGCCGGCGAATATGAAGCTGCCGAACAAATTTACAAGGAAGATCTAGACGTCCTCCGGCAAAATGGATGGTCCCTGATGGGCCTGCATCTCAGCTTAAAAGCTCAGAATAAGGCTGAGGAAGCCAAAGCCATCAAGGCCGAATTTGAACAGGCCTGGAAAGAGGCCGATATTGCAATTGAAACTTCCGTCTTGTGAGTGGGGTCTATGAAAAGAAGAGCTAAATCCAGCCTCCTATTGACTTTAGGAACCCTGCTGATCTTAAGCCTCCTCATTCTGTCATTATTTGGGGGAGGCAAGGGACGAATTGTACCCGTTTTGAATCCCTCGGATATGAATCCGGATTACGTGGATTTTCAATTGCAAGGCAATGACAAAGATCATAGGGTGCGCGATTTTAGCCTGATCAATCAGATGGGCGATACCATTACCCAGGACGACTATGAGAATGTGATCTATGTGGCCGATTTCTTTTTCACGCGCTGCCCGAGTATTTGTCCAAA
>NZ_CAMYIP010000170.1:0-1912 GCF_947258525.1 uncultured Eudoraea sp. | reverse complement strand
GTGAAATAGTTGTAAAATTGCAGTAAAGAATTTGAAGTAGGTGTAAAATTGCTGTCCCTCTCGGTGACTCCTAACTATGACAGTGTACCTGTCTTGCAAAAATACGCCAAGCAATATGGGGCCATCCCAACGAAATGGAATATTACAACGGGTAACAAATCGCATATCTACGAATTGGCGCGTAAAAGTTATTTTGCCGTAATGAGCACAGGGGACGGATTGGCTCAGGATTTCATCCATTCCTCGAATTTCATCCTGGTAGACAGAAATAAACAAATCAGGGGAATTTACGAGGGAACAGAAGAGAAAGAGTTGGAACGCTTATTTCTGGATATCGATGCCCTGCTTGCTGCGGTCGAATAGCATGATTTAAAAAGCGCTGAGACATACCTTTATCAAGCACTCCCAGTAAAAGCGAATAAGTATTTCCCCAAGGAAATTACTACAGCAAAGGATATGGCCCATGGTACGCATGAATTGCTGCAAACCTTGCTTCGTATTGACCTACAATAAGCAATTTTGCCATTAAACCATCGTTGGATAGGTAAGTCCTACCTTAAAACCAACATCATGTTTAAGAATATTTTATTTGCCGCTTTATTTACCTTGACATGTTTGGCCTGCAGTAAAGAAAGCACAAATAATACTACCCAGGAAACAGACAACAACGTCCCAATAACATTCGGAAATGAGCAATCTGTCTCTGTTCAAGGATATGATTCAGATATTATGGAGCCTTTCCTTTCACGTGATGGAACGATTTTACTTTTCAACAACTTAAATCAGGATATTGTCAATACCGACCTTCACTGGGCTCTGAAGATAGATGATACTACTTTTGACTATCAGGGTATCATTGAAGGGATCAATACCCCAGATTTAGAAGCCGTCGCCAGTATGGATCTCAATAATACACTTTATTATGTCTATACGGGTGCATATTTTGAAACTCTGGATGCCCTCTATACGGGTATTTTCAATACTGGGATGGTGCAAGACAGCGATGTAGTTTCGGGAATTTCTAGAGATGAGCTTGGCTGGATTAATTTTGATGCGGAGATCTCAGCAGATGGCAATACGCTGTATTTTGTGGATGGTAGATTCGAACAAACATCATATCCACTGGAAGCAAATCTTGTTATTGCCAAGAAGACTGGCAATTCTTTTGCTCGGGAGGCAAATAGTGAAGCTATATTTGAGGCCATTAATACAGATCATTTAGAGTATGCACCTGCCCTTAGCCAGAATGAATTGGAAATCTACTTTACAAGGCTGACATTACCCTTAGGGGATAATCCGGAAGCGAAGATATATTTGAGTCAAAGATCTTCAACAGACGAACCTTTCGGCAGTCCACAACTTATATCGGAGATAAGCGGTTTTGTTGAAGGAGCAACACTCAATTCTGATGATACTGCTATTTATTACCACAAGAAAGTGAATGATCTCTTTTTGCTTTATTATTTAGAAAAAGAGTGATCAGTAAAGAGATTCTGAAAGCGCCTTTTTTAAAGTCTCGAATTCAAGAACAATCTCCTGGACGATCTCAGCGGCGGGTTTTATTTCATTAATCTGGGCACTCACCTGACCTATTTCCAATTCGCCTTGTTCCAGATCCCCTTCGAACATTCCTCTTTTTGCCCGTGCTCTTCCAAGCAGTTCTTTTAGATCTTCAGGCGAAGCACAATTGGCATACGCCTGTCTCACCTCTTCATAGAATTTGTTTTTGATGAGTCGGACCGGCGCTAATTCTTTTAGCGTGAGCAGGGTCTCCCCTTCCCCTGCTTCCACAACCCGGTCTTTAAAGGCTTGATGAGAAGAGGCTTCATTGCTCGCCACAAACCGACTCCCAATTTGAACACCTTCAGCACCCAACACCATAGCTGCCAGCATAGTTTTACCAGATGCGATA
>NZ_CAMYIP010000169.1 GCF_947258525.1 uncultured Eudoraea sp. | reverse complement strand
AATGTGGGGCTCTTAGCTCAGTTGGTTCAGAGCACCTGCCTTACAAGCAGGGGGTCACTGGTTCGAATACAGTAGGGCCCACGACACTCAGAAAACCCGCACAGAAATGTGCGGGTTTTTTGTTATAGAAGAAAGCCGATCTTGCTCGAGCTTTCGAATGGAAATAAAAAACCAGCCATGCGGATGCATGGCGGTTTTCTATTTGCTACTTTGGTCTCTATGGATCACGGCAAAGCCGTAATCCATGCCAACGCGCCATCTGGCCCCTACGCTAAAAAGCTCCACCGGAGCTTTTTGTATTGCATACACGCTCGGTCCGGATCACGCCGAAGGTGTAATCCACTAAATTCCAAATAGCCAAGCTCGCTTGAGCAGGCCGCGAAATCCAAAAATAAACCGAGCTGAAAGCACAGGGTTTTCTTCCTGTCGGCATATACTAGTTCCCAAACTTGATCGCCTACCTCCGTGGACACATTGAGCTTTTTGATTATCTTTTATAGATGAAAAACAGGTTTTTCATACCGATAATTATTTTGATCTTATTGATCTCAGGAGCTGTACGGGCGCAGATCCAATGGTCTGATTTTAATAATTATCGTCAGTATTCTGCCAAGGATGGACTTGAATTTTATCAAATTGAAAATATCAATGAAGATCCGTATGGCTTTATCTGGATAGGTACGGATAACGGAGTCATTCGGTTTGATGGTAGCCAATTCGTGAAATATGAGCTATTTGATAGCTCAGGGCATGACAAACCTATTGGTCAGGTTGATGATATCATTTTTGATACAACGGGGACCTACATATTCTTGGCTACAAAGAATGGTATTCTATCTAGTTTACTAAAGGAAATACAATTTAAACCCCTGATTAAAGATTTTCCAAAAGTTGACTTCACCTTAGAGGCTATTTTAAAATTGCACATTGACAATAAGAACATACTCTGGGTTGGGAGTATCGGTAAAGGCTTGTTTCTTATTGATTTGCAATCGGGAGCAATATCTCAGCACCTCTTTAAAACAGAGAATAAGAATAGTTCATTATCGCAGTTAAATTCCATCAATGAAATAGAAGGTTCAAACTCGGATTTGGATACGTATTGGATTGGAACCAACCAGGGTTTGGTAGAGTTTAAAAGATCTGCGGGAAATTATGATGTTCATTACTTCCAGGACGATCCGACCTTATTGCAAAATCGAATCACCTCTATGGCACAATCTCAAGAAGAGATTTACATAGGGACTTTCAAACGGGGGTGGTACATTTTTAACAAGAAATCAAAGAGAGGGCATCAACCAATAAAGGAAGGTTCACAGTTCTTTGCAGAAAGTTGCAGGAATATGTATTTGGACAAGGAATCAAACTTGTGGGTTTCGACTGTAAAAGGCTTAGTTCAATATGATACAAGAACAAAGACAATTGTAAATGCTCGTTTAGACAAAATAAATTTCGGAGTTTCATTAGTCGATTCACGTGGAATAATATGGTTCTTCACAAGTAATCTTTATCGTTTTGATCCTGATCATTACAAAAGGTTTATACGATTTGTAAAAAAGGAAAAAGAATATCCTGTAATCGTTCTCAATATTGTCAGAATTAATAATGATTACTATGTATGTCCATTCTATGGTGAGGGCATCCATAAAATTTCTCCCGCGGAAAGGACTATAAAAACTATACAAATTCCACAATTACCTTATCGGGATTTAGGTGCAGGATACCTTTTTAGAGATATGCAACCTTTGGCTAACGATAATTTGGTAATTCTTGGCGATAATCGAATGGTCTTCCTGGACACATCTACGGATCAATCATATGAACCGCCGGTTCAAATCCCCGATTCTGTAATGGTATTGAGAGGAACTACTATCCGTGATAAGAATAATGATCAATGGGTAGCCACCTATACCAGTGGCTTGTATAAATTGAACTACGATAATTTATCAATTGAGAATTATCAGAAAGAATTCAAAGGGCTAAATACACACGAGCATAAGCATTTAAAAAAGTTGTTTGTTGATTCAAAGAATAGATTATGGATTGGGCAATCTTCCACAAGTGTTATGGACTTGGAAACCAACGAAATCATCTGTTTTAATCCAGAATTTGATTATGATAACAGAGAAATCTTTGGAGGATTCTATGAAGATAAAATGAACAGAATTTGGGTAGCCAATTTGGTTGACGGATTAAGTTTTGTGGATGGTAATAACCTCGATTCTGGTTTGAACAAAATTCTGGAAGGATCCTTTTATGGTGTATATCGCTATACAGATAATCAACTATGGACCTTAGGTAAGGCTGGTCTTGGAATACTAGATATACACTCTTTTACTCATAAACTTGTTAATGTAGACGTGGAGACCGAGTTTGTGGGCCCGATAGTAGATATGGGCAATGGTGATTATATGATTGGTTGCTTGGATGGCGTTATGATCTATAATCCTGAAAAACACAGTGATTATGCCGATATTCCAAAGATCTTTTTAAAAGAAATAAGAGCGAATAACCAGATCTTATCTGGTGAATGGGATTTTAATAACACCGATTTTTCTCTCCCCAGTGGTACCAAGGCTTTAAATGTTAAAATTGGAAGTTTGGCGTTTAAAGATACCGAGAAACTCACGTTTCAATATAGGATGGATGACGTATGGATTGACTTGGGATCAAGCAAAGAAATAAACCTGTCTAATTTATATCAGGGAGATTATAATATTGATATTCGACCAATCAATGCATTTGGCCAAAGTCTTGCCTCCAAAAGATATAAGTTTACGGTTAATCCTTTTTGGTATACCACTAAGCTTGCACTGGTTGTTTATGTCCTGCTGGCGATGGCCATTATTTATGCGCTCTACAAGTTTAATTTAAATCGTCGACTGGCCCTGGCTGAAAGTAGGCAACTCAAGGAATTGAATGAGGTAAAATCAAAGATGTATGCCAATATCTCACATGAATTCAGAACTCCGTTAACCTTGATAAAAGGTCTTTCCAATATGGTGATGAAAAATACTGATGATATCAATGACAAAAATTTACTAGATGGCATTGATCAATCTAGCGATCAACTAATGAATTTGGTAGATCAAATGTTGGACTTAGCTGCCCTGGACGCAAAAAAGATGGTAGTTAAATATAAGAATGGAGATGTAATTAAATTCATTGAACAGATTGTGAACCTTTTCAGATCATTTTCTGATTCAAGATCACAAAAGTTGATGTTTTATTCTGATACTGATGAGCTTATTATGGATTTTGATGATGAGAAAATGCAAAAGATATTAAATAATCTGCTCTCAAATGCCATAAAATTTACTCCTGAAAGGGGTATGATCGAGGTTAGGTTGGAAAATCTAAAATCACATCTTCAAATTGTTGTTAAGGACACGGGTAGGGGAATTAATAAGCAAGATTTACAATTTCTATTTGATCGTCACTTTACAAGGAAAGATACTAAAGGGTCCATAGGCAGCGGCATTGGTCTTGCCCTGACTAAAGAACTGGTTGAATTACTGGATGGTACTATTTCAGTTAGGAGTAAGAGTGGTGTAGGCACCCAATTTACAATTACATTTCCTGTCAAAAGTGAATCTCTGGACACCCAAATTGAACATCATTTACCTTTTGTTCAAAAGAATTCAATCTTTTCGGATTCATTGGTTCACCATGAAATGAACGTAAGGGGCAAAACAGTATTGGTAGTTGAAGACAATAGAGATATCAGGCTGTTTGTAAAGAAGTTGTTAAGTCCAACCTATCAGATACTATTAGCCCGGAATGGGGAAGAAGGTATCAAGATAGCCTCAAGTCAGGATATTCATTTTATTATCTGCGATGTTATGATGCCGGTGATGGGTGGTTTCGAATTTTGCCGTAAGATCAAATCCGATGTAACTACATCTCACATTCCTTTTATCATGTTAACAGCAAGAACTCAAGCCAAGGATAAAAGGAAGGCATATGAATTAGGTGTAGATAGTTATTTAACAAAACCCTTTGATCCAAATGAACTAAAGCTTGTCATCAATAATTTATTAGCTAAACAAAAAGATCAGAAAGAATTTTTGATGCAGTTACTGTCAATAAAGCAGCCCGAAAAATATGGTCCGGACATTAATAAGTTAGATTTAGGACTAATTATAAAACTTCAAAAACTAATTCTTGAGAATACATCTAAAGTATCAGTAGGTGAAATTGCAAAACAATTATTTGTCAGCAGGTCTCAGTTGCATAGAAAGGTAAAAGCATTAACTGGGATGCCAATAACACATTATAGCAATCATATTCGTATTGAAAAAGCAAAAAATTTATTGCATGATACTAATTTATCCATAAGTGCAATAGCGTACGATGTTGGCTATGATGATCCATCGTATTTCTCAAAAATCTTCAGAAAATTTACCTCCGCTTCTCCCATGGAGTTCCGGAAAAAGTCGTTAGAATCAACTTGATTCATAAGATTGGAACAATAATCCAAGTAGTCGAAACAATAGTACCGACTCAAATTCTTCTCGTAATCTAAGTTTGTTGTCATAATGAAGTAAGGCAATTGCTTGTTTTTTCTTCAGTGTTAAGGTATAAGCATTTTGAGCTATTAATCATATGTACATACTATGATAGGACTGAAACTTTTGGGTTTCGAAATAATTTCAAACAAGAAAAAATATAAATTCCTAAATCATGAAAATTCTTATTAGACTCCTGTTAATTACTATAATTTGGGTTTCATTTTCATGCTCGAAGGATTCTTCCGATCCTGACATAATAAATACACCTGAACCTGGACCGGTAAATAGCACTAGCGATCTCGTCGCGGTTGATTTTGTTGTGGACTTTGGGAATAATGAAAATGCGAGTGACTTGGTAGTGCGATATTCTGTTAATAATACAAGTAATCTATCAGCAGTATGGTTGTTTATTACCCCTGAGTCTATTTTCTCATCTATAAATTCGACAACTCTTTCTGAACTTCCGAGCGAAAGATATGAGTCCATTGATATTAAGACATCCTTTTCGGAAATCAGCCCGTCGGAAGTCTTGCTGGATACACAGGGCAACCAGATTCGGCAAGGTATCAAGTATAAACTAGGTTTTGCCACGGTCAAAGGGGATAAAATATCAAAAGATTTGGTCAATATTACATTTGAATTGCGTGATCAACATTATCTAACTGGGCGATATACCGGTATTTGGAATGACGATACGTACTCAAATTTTATGATTTCTGTGGAGATAACATCTGACGGCAGCAGTCTAGGTGGGACTGGATATAATAATCATCAATTTGTAGCGCAATATGGCGGAGATGACGATTTCGTAATTTCTGCCCAAATTGAAGGAGACCAATTGAAAAGTATTGTTTGGGATGAATTCCTCGATGATTTTATGGGTGGATGTGAAGGATTAGGGACCGGAACAGGCACATTAGAGGATTTAGTCACCATCAGCATGACATTGGAATTTGAAAATTGCCTTTACAGCACATCAAACGCTGAAATTGAGTTTTCAAGAACTAACTAGATCTTGATTAAATTGAAGGAGAGGTCACTTTCGTAAGTCCGGACGGTTAATTTATACTGTGTAGAGTTGATTAATTACGACGCCAATGGACTATGTTGTTCATAAGAGTAGCGCATGATCCAGCCTGCTTCAAATTCCAAATAGCCAAGCTCACCTGAGCAAGCCGCGAAATGCAAAAATAAACCGCGCTTTCGGCGCGGTTATTTCCAAACGATTCAATTGAATTTCGACTAATTGCGCCTCTTGGCAATTATGCTACTTGATCAAGCTCACGAAGTTTTTGTAGTGCTTCGGATTTCGAGTTTACATCGAGTTTTAAATAAATATTCTGTATGTGAAAATTTATGGTCGATGTTGTCACAAATAGTTGATCTGCAATGGATTTGTACGTAGCTCCCTGGCATAGGAAATCAATGATCTCGTTTTCGCGCTTGGAGAAAAAGTTATAGCTTTTCTGATGGAACATCGCGATCAGCTTAGCCGCGATATCATTACTTAATACCGCACCTTCATATTTAACCGAATACAATGCATTCTTAAGTCGTTTCTTGGTTAATGGCTTGGTGAGGAATCCGTTAGCACCATTTTTAAAGGCTTTTTTGATCATCCTAAAATCGTTTTCCTCGCTGGCCACAATAATTTTAATATCCGGATTCATTTTTCGAAAATCAGAGAAGCCGTCAATTCCCAAAGTTCCCGGGAAAGACATTTCGGTAATGATTATATCCGGCATTGTCTCCTTAAAATCTATCAAGGCATCTTCCACAGAACTAAAAAGGCCTACCAGGGGGAAATCGGTGTATTTGCTAAAGAAGTACCGGTACGCCTCGTGATATTGGATGTCGTTTTCGATTGCGATTACGCTGAGTAAGTTCGTTTTCATAATTTACAGATTTGGGTTGCATTATTACGATTTATAATATGTTACTAAATACCAGGAAGTATGTCCGGTCAAACCAGATCATTCCAGGCCCGGACACAGCTTGGGGAAGTGTGCCCGATACGTTTAATGGTATACGGGAACTTTGTAAAATAGGTGAATTGAGGTCCAGATCGGAAATGTGGGTGCAGACAGAGAAATCCCATGCACCATTCTTGGAAATGGGTTTCCAGGAGGATAGAAATATGTCTTGCGACAGTTCTTCTTCCTTTAGCTGTTACTTTTCCGTTTTAATACTAAGTTGCTCGGGAACTGAGTTTCAGTATAAGAGGCTGGAGGTTGCAATAGTGTGGTCTCATACGATTGGGGGTTTATGAGTTATACAACGATTTGGGGTTTAATTCATACTTTAATGTAAGACAATATCTGATATAGTTCTAACAATCATAGTGTTTTTCGGTCAATGACATATATTTTTAAGATTTTTAAACTATTCGGTCGTTTCTTCATTGATCTTCGTAAATAACATCGGCCGTAGCCATGGGATTATATACTTCCATAATCCATTTTTCTTCTCCATATGCCCCGTCCAGATGGGAAACATAGGCATCTTCCGCAGCGTTTTTAGATTTAAAATCGGCCAGATATACGTAATACAACCCATTTTTCTTATTATAAAATTGCCGGGCATCCAGTCCTTTTAGTTGCAATCGAGCCATGAAGGCATCTAGATACCTTTTGTTTTTGTAAACATTGGCAATTAAATAATAACCTGAATTGACCCCAATGATATCTGACCGATTGTTGGACTTCAATGGTAAGTCGATAATTTTATCAAACTTATTTTTCACAGTTTTAACCGGCTTCTTATTAGCCTCGGCTACCGCGGTTCCTATTTTGCTATAGGATTCCCTCGGAATTCGTGCTGGGGGGGTTGTTTTTTCCTCTGTTTCGTTGCGCAACAGGCGTACCATGGTTTCAAACCGCCTTTCGAACATTTCGTTACGCGCTATTTCTATCGAATCTTGTCTCAATATTAATTGGTCCAGGATTAGCCTGTTCTCAAAAGCCAGGGATTGACCCAAGTTCCCCGCCATCTGCTGTTCGGCTTTAAGCTCTTCTATCTGTTCCTCGTAATTCTTCACGATCTCATCTACCCTGCTGTCATCGGAA
>NZ_CAMYIP010000168.1:983-9233 GCF_947258525.1 uncultured Eudoraea sp. | reverse complement strand
TCCTGGAAATCACTCAGAATTGGATTTCCGGTGGGACTTTGATCATACCAGGCAGGGTGGTTCCAGAATACAAAGGCATTTTGTTTTTTTGCTTCCTCAAAAGGCACCGCAGGATCATCGGCCATAAGCATATTGGCATCTGAGATGAAAATTGCATTGCTGTGGCCAACAGGTTCTGAACGGGTAATTTCAGATCCGTGAATAATAAGAAGACCATGTTCCCTGGCCTCTTCCAATGCCAAATGATAAGATCTGTTCCGATCCGGATGTGGAATATCATCAATATGAGGCTGATATTCCAGATGTTCGGTTAATGAGATGGCATCCAAATTTTCCCTGAGTGCTTCCTGTACACGGATGGTAGGCCAAACATTGCCATCTGAAAAAACCGTATGCTGGTGAAAGTCTGTTTTTAAGGTAAGATACCCCTCAATATCAGGATAGGTCAAAGCCAGTTGCCCACTATGGGAATGCGATTGCGACCTTATAGATTGCAAGGCGCAGAATATTGATAGTATAAGAAGGATTCTTTTCATTCGGTATGGTTTCAAAATGGAGGATTTATTTGTTGATTTGTTCCGTAATTTTAAAATTTAATATGGGCTTATCTTCTAAAAACACCGTTAACAAATCATGATTTTTATGTAAGTTTTTATTGAGTTTAATTTTGGAAATATAGGATTTACCTTTCCCTTTTTTAAATCCCATTCTCTTGAATTCACCTTCGCTATGTACCAAATAATACATTCCATGGTGTTTAGGCAATTGATCAAAATATATATAGTTGGCGTCTTTAGATGAAATACTGAAAATTCCTTTTGTTTTGGGAGATAGTTCTATTCCCGTTCCAAAAAAATCGGTTAAAAAAATAGGTGCACTAAAAAATTGTTCGATATCCACCGGATCATCCAAAAGTTGCCATTCCGGATTATTGGGGTAATGATGCTTTATGAATTCCTCAGGTTTTGTAAAATAATAATGATCTATTTGTTTCCTTATAAACTTTTTACCAACCAAATCTAAATGACCGGATGCCCATGTAGGATCCATAAGTTTCCAAACGCCATCTATATGTACGGCATTCCAGGTATGATTTTTAAAGGATTGTTTGCCTTTAACAAATCGTATATCTGTCTTGGCAACACCCACTATTACCTTGGATGGCAAGCCAAATTGAATGCATAGTTCATTAAGGATCAGGGAGTATTCCAAGCAAACTCCTTTGCGGGTAATAAAGGCCTTTTCTATCCAGTCCAATACTACTCTTCTAATCTGATCTTGCCGGCCACTTTCGGATTGGTAGGAGATTCTTTGACCTGTTCTAAAAATATCATCATAGGTTTTTTCATATACCATATTTTGCGTAATCCAGACAAAAGCTGCCCGCACTCTTTCTTCGTCTGTACTGAAATCATTTTGAATTCGGTATCCCAGGTCATGTACTTTTTTAAAAGCGGGATAATTCTTCACTTTCTGATCAACGCTAGCATATTCATTGGAAAAAGCATAGCAGCTAATCAGGAATAAAACAGAAAATAATAACTTAGACATTTCAACTTTTTCCTTAAAGATATGAATCCTGCGGAAAATTACATACTAAGTCAGCCGGAACCGTATAGAAGTATTCTGTTGCATTTGCAATCTGCTATTGAGCAGACCGTGCCTGAAGTGGATTTGAAGTACAAATACAAAATTCCTTTTTACTACCTGCATGGAAAGCCTTTTTGCTACCTGAACCAGAGCAAAAACTACGTGGATTTGGGATTTTGGAAGGCTGCCCATCTCACTGTTCATCTAGAACACATGACTGCGGCTGGCCGTAAAATGATGCGTTCCCTCAGGTACACTTCGCTTGAAGAAATTGATCATGCCATTCTGGTGGAAGTATTAAAAGATGCCTACAGCATAAAAGATGTAAAGTTTTGGAAAAAATAAGTTTCTCATTCTATCCAGCCTTTCTCTTTATATAGTTTGATGTATTGATTGCTAAGTGAATCGCTGTCTTTGTATTTTACCCTCAACGCTTCAAGTTTCTGTTTCATTTCAATCACCACATTTGCATATTTTGGATCCTGATACACATTGTTCATCTCCTGTTTATCATTCTTTCGGTCGTATAATTCCCATTCATCCACATCATAATAAAAATGGATAAGTTTATAGTCTTTAGTGGCGATGCCATAATGCCTTTTTACCGCATGTTCTGCCGGGTATTCATAATAGTGATAATAAACCGCGTTCCGATCCCATTTCTCTTTTTGTCCTTTAAGCAAAGGGACTAAACTTTCACCCTGCATATCTGAAGGTGGTAAAGCACCTGCCACCTCCAAAAATGTCTGGGCAAAATCCAGATTCTGAACCATTTCGTCTTCTGTGATCCCGGCTTTAATTACATTGGGCCATTTTATTAATAATGGGGTTTTAAATGATTCCTCGTACATAAAACGCTTATCGAACCAACCGTGTTCTCCCAAATAAAATCCCTGATCTGAGGTATATACAAGGAGAGTGTTATCACTTAAACCTTCCCGCTCCAGATAATTTAAAAGTCTCCCTACATTCTCGTCAACTGCTGCTATAGTTCCCAGATAATCTTGTAAGTATCTCTGGTATTTCCATACCATGAGCGTGGAATCATTCATACCCGGATATTGTTTTCTGAAATCTTCATTTATAGGCGCATAGACTGCATCCCATGAAGCTTTTTGATCTGGGGTCATTTTTTCGAGGGGATCAAAAAGTTTTCTGTCCGTAATTTTCAATTCTTCGATAACCTCCGGGAATATTTTATTGTCATAGTTAAGAACCATATGCTCAAGGATATTCATTTCTGCTGTTCTCGCTGCATCCCCTCTTGTATCATAAGTGTCAAAAAGGGTTTCAGGCAATGGAAAGGTTTTTTTGGTAAACTCCCGGTAATGTCTTTCGGCAGGAAGCCATGATCTATGAGGGGCCTTGTGAAGGTACATAAGCAGAAATGGTTTTACTGTATCCCTGCGTTTCTCCAACCAGTCTAAAGTCAGGTCCGTAATTATGTCGGTAACATAACCCACTATCGTGGTGTCTCCTTTCTTAGTATTGAAAGTAGGATTGTAGTAGTCTCCCTGTCCCGGCAGAATTTTGAATTCATCAAATCCTTTGGGATTGTTACCAAAATGCAGTTTTCCAAACATGGCGGTTTGGTAACCCGCGTTTTGCAATAGCTGAGGAAAGGTAATATTAGTGGTGTCAAAAGGGGAGAGGTTATCAATCTTTCCGTTAATGTGGCTGTGCTTTCCTGTAAGAATTACAGCTCTGGAAGGTGCGCAAATAGAGTTGGTGACACTGGCGTTCGTAAACCGCATACCTTCATTTGCAATCCTGTCAATATTTGGGGTTTGAATTAATTTGTCGTTGTAAGCACTAATAGCCTGATATGCATGATCATCAGACATAATGAATATAATATTTGGTCTCTTTGTTACACCATCTTCTTTGGTCTCAGACTTACATGAAATAAAAAAGAAAACTATGCCACCAAAAATTAGTGATAAAAACCAGCTTGTTCTCATAAGTACATAAAGGAATTATTCAATTCCAAGGTACTGATTTTAACGAAATCTAAGCGAATTACTGAAGACTATTAACGGTTTTACGAAGTGTAGTTAAATTTATAAGAAGCTGCTCCAGTTGATCTAAGTGCAACATATTGGCGCCATCGCTTTTGGCATTGGAAGGATCAAAATGGGTTTCGATAAAGATTCCGTCTACTCCTGTGGCTATTCCTGCCCGGGCTATAGTGCTAATCAATTCGGGCCTCCCCCCTGTAACTCCTGAAGACTGATTGGGTTGCTGCAAGGAATGGGTAACATCCAGGACCACAGGTGCATATTGCTTCATTACGGGTATTCCCCTAAAGTCTACTACCATATCCTGGTAACCAAACATTGTACCTCTGTCCGTAATCATTACCTGGTCGTTATTGGAGTCAATTACTTTATTTACAGCATGCTTCATGCTTTCCGGACTCATGAATTGTCCTTTTTTAAGGTTTACTGTCTTCCCTGTTTTTGCTGCCGCGACTAACAAATCGGTTTGACGCACCAAAAAAGCCGGAATTTGAAGGACGTCTACATATTCAACAGCAAGTTGTGCATCTGTTATCTCATGAATATCTGTAACCGTTGGAACTTTAAATGTTTCAGAGACTTTTTTCAATATTTTCAGGGCTTTTACATCTCCTATGCCTGTAAAAGAGTCTACCCGGCTTCGATTTGCTTTCTTAAAACTCCCTTTGAAAATATAGGGGATTTCCAGCTTATCAGTGATCTGTACAATTCTTTCTGCGATCCGGAGTGCCATTTCCTCGCCTTCTATGGCACATGGTCCTGCGAGTAGAAAAAAATTGTTGCTATCTGCGTATTTAAGTTGAGGTATGGTGGCGAGTTTCATATTCAAAAGTTAGGGTACAAAGATAATTGTTTTTTAAAGCTATTACATGTAATGCTAATCCCTCAAAATCAACACAATAAAAATAACAGAACTTTATAACAGTAAGCAAAAAATAGGAGTATATTTGCGGCCTTAATACAATAAGATGTCTAATACAAAAAACATTGCCATAATTGCTCACGTTGACCACGGAAAAACTACACTGGTAGATAAGATCTTACATTTTTGTCAGTTATTCCGGGAAAATGAGAAAACAGGAGAACTTATTTTGGATAATAATGACCTCGAGCGTGAAAGAGGTATTACCATTACTTCAAAGAATGTATCCGTGCTTTATAAGGATACCAAGATCAATATTATTGATACTCCCGGTCACGCCGATTTTGGAGGTGAGGTTGAACGTGTTTTAAATATGGCTGACGGGGTTTTGCTGTTGGTGGATGCTTTTGAAGGCCCAATGCCGCAAACGCGTTTTGTTTTGCAGAAAGCAATCGACATGGGTTTAAAGCCGTGTGTTGTTATCAACAAAGTAGACAAAGAAAATTGTACACCTGAAGAAGTACATGAAAAGGTTTTTGATCTTATGTTTGAGCTTGGTGCTGAAGAATGGCAATTAGACTTTCCAACAGTCTATGGTTCTGCCAAGAATAACTGGATGAGTGATGACTGGCAAAATGAGACAACATCGATAGAACCTCTTTTGGAAATGGTTGTTGAGCATATCCCGAGTTTTGAACCTCAGGAAGGGACTACCCAAATGTTGATCACCTCTTTAGACTACTCTTCATTTACCGGCAGAATTGCGATCGGACGTTTGCAGCGAGGTTCTTTAAAGGAAGGACAGCAAATTTCACTGGTAAAACGTGATGGCAGTATTGTAAAATCTAAGGTAAAAGAACTATTTACTTTTGAAGGCCTGGGCCGTATAAAAGTAAGTGAGGTGGCTACGGGTGATATATGTGCAATTGTAGGGCTTGAAGGATTTGAAATTGGGGATACTATTGCAGACCTTGAAAATCCGGAAGGGCTTAAGACTATTGCTATAGATGAGCCAACAATGAGTATGTTATTCACAATTAACGATAGTCCATTTTTTGGTAAAGATGGAAAATTTGTTACTTCAAGGCATATCAAAGAACGACTGGAGAAAGAACTGGAAAAGAATCTGGCACTGCGAGTGGAAGAGACAGATAGTGCTGAAAAGTTTATGGTTTTTGGGAGAGGTGTTTTGCATTTATCTGTGCTTATAGAGACTATGAGAAGGGAAGGCTATGAACTACAAATAGGCCAGCCGCAAGTTATTATTCGCACAATTGATGGCGTAAAGTGTGAGCCAATAGAGCAGCTAACCATAGATTTACCGGAGGAAGTATCCGGAAAAGCTGTAGAAATGGTATCTATCCGTAAGGGTGAAATGACCAGTATGGAGGCAAAGGGAGACAGAATGGTATGTGAATTTCTTATTCCTTCACGTGGGATTATTGGGCTTCGGAATCAACTTTTAACCGCTACAGCCGGAGAAGCAATAATGGCTCATCGCTTTTTAGAATACCAACCTATGAAAGGAGAGGTTCCTCAAAGGCAAAATGGTTCATTGGTCTCCATGGAAAATGGGAAGGCAATTCCTTATTCAATTGATAAATTACAGGAAAGAGGAAGGTTTTTTGTAGATCCGGGCGAGGACATTTACGAAGGTCAGGTTATTGGTGAGAATACGAGAGGTGATGATATGGTTATCAATATCACCAAAACCAAGAAACTTTCAAACGTGCGTTCTGCAGGTGCAGATGATAAGGCAAAAATAGTTCCGGCCATCAAATTTTCTTTGGAGGAAGCCCTGGAGTATATCCAAAAGGATGAATATGTGGAGGTTACACCTAAACACTTACGTCTTCGTAAAGTATTTCTAAAGGAAGTTGACCGAAAAAGAAATAAGATTACCTAGAATATTGAGTCCGTTTCCGGTTTAATCTCTTGGAGCCTCATGCAATGCTGCGGCGGCTGCGCCAACAATCCCTGCCTGGTTTCTTAATTCTGCCGGAATTACAGGAGTTTCTATAGTTATATAATCTTTGTATTGATCAAATTGCTTTGAGGTTCCACCGCCTAAAATTATACAGTCCGGTGATATTAACAGATCTACATATTTCAGGAATACATTAAAACGTTTTCCCCACTGCTTGTAGCTCAGGCCCTCCTTTTCTTTTGCTGATGCAGCTGCCCAATCTTCAATTTTTTTATATTTTTTGTAAGGAATCTGCCCTAATTCAAAATTAGGTATCAGTTCACCATTATAAAACGCTCCACTGCCTAAACCAGTCCCGATGGTTATCATTACCACTAAACCTTCTTTGCCTTTCCCTATTCCATAATTCATGGTGGCATATCCTGCAGCGTCCGCATCATTAATAACCGTTACCGGAAGTCCGGTTGTATTAGAAAATAGTTCGCGAACATTAACATTCTTCCATTTTTTGTGCAAATTCCCAACGGATTTACATACCCCGTGCCTGATGATAGTAGGGAATCCAACGCCAACAGGTCCTTTATGATCAAAGTGCTCAACGATCTTTTTGACCACTTCTGCCATTTCTTTTGGTTTACGGGATGGGGGTGTAGGAATGCGGTAACGTTCAGTTAACATTTCACCGGTTATAGAGTTAACTAAGGCACCTTTCATTCCGGAGCCACCAATATCAATTCCTAATACTACCATTTGTAGTTATTAAATTAGTTTGCAGATTATTTAAATTGGCACTAAAAGTAACGAAAAACTTTATGAGCCTCCATGAAAATTTATTTTAGATATCCTTTCTTATAAAGAAAATCAAAAATAAGTTTGTCTACTTCCGATACCATATTTCTGTCTGCATAACTAAGCCAAACCATTTCCGAAATTTCAGAATCAGGGCATAGCTCTCCCGAATAATCTCCGGTATAACACCTCATTCTGACGATCGTTCCAGGCTGAAGACCGTGAGCAGGTGCCTCAAAAATTCCTATAAATTTTAATGAAGAAGTATCTAAGAGTACCTGCAGTTCCTCTTTCATTTCTCTATAAAGCGTCTGAGTATCAGATTCTCTGGGTTCTCTTTTACCTCCCGGGATGTAATAGACATCTTTATTGGAACTCTTAGTGCATAAGATGGATCTATAATATCCAGTATTTTATCAATTCCATTACCAAAATGGTTTAGAGTGCCCAATACTTTGTTTCGGCCCAGCGCACTGGAGATTGTTTCATCCCTATTTCCAAATTTATAGCCTTCTTTTGTTATCCACAGCGCATTGAGTAAATGTTGCATTAAAACATTACCAAGCTGGTCTACGGATACAGCAATTTTTAATAAATATTCTCCTACGCCCCTGAATCCTTTAGTGAACAGTGAGTGTAAAATACCATATAAAAATCCGATAGGACCTGTTAGGAATAGTAAAATAAGTGACACTATGAAGAGTAGTGTCCCTACAAAGGGGCTTGATTTTTTATTTGGCTGATTTTTCCGCTTTTTAAAAATCACGATAGAATTGGTTGCTCAACTACTGTGTTAGTGGTTATTTGTATAATACCTTATAAGTATCTGCTGTGTCATTTCCCGTTTGAAAGTGTTCAATTTTCAGGATTTCACCTTTGATTTTTTATTGAGAATTCCAAGTACGAAGAATCCTAAACTCAAACCAGCTATAATAAAGGTTAATACCAAAAATAACTGGGAGTGTGTCATTAAATTAAGAAAAGGGAGTAAAATTATAGGAGACAAAAACTGACCCATAAACCAGAAAGTGGTTAACCTTCCAATTTCCTGCCCCCTTATTTGT
>NZ_CAMYIP010000168.1:0-972 GCF_947258525.1 uncultured Eudoraea sp. | reverse complement strand
GGCGCTAATTGCATTACCCAAACATTTGCATTAGGTATCATAAAGCCCATGCCTAAACCGGCCAGTAGCATTCCTATCATCACCATTCCAAATGAGCCCCCATATGAAATGCTGGCAAATGCCAAAGCCATCAGGAAATAACCAATACCAAAAATCTTTTGGAAGCTAAATCTATCCTTTATCCTGGAGAAAGAAAGAGAAGAAAATACAGAGAATAACGTACTGGAAGCTATAGCTATTCCTATTAATGTATTCTTTTCTATTCCTATTGATTTTAAATAGAAGGGAATTTGAACAGGAATAATAAAAAACAGAATCCACATGATCATAACATTTACAAAAACAAGCCAGATTATTTTGGGTGATTTTATGGCAGTATCTATGTTTTTTACCACATGTAATGTTTTTGGTTCTTTTAGGAACATACTTGCCATGGGTAAAATTATTATAGGAAATAAATAAAGTAGAAAGGGAATCCTCCATGAAATATCGGCTAATACCCCACCCAAAGTAACAAACAAGATACCTCCAAACGACATGACAGCAATTTGTATGCCGGCAAATTTCTGCCTGGATTTACCCTGATAATAATCCGCTATCAGGGTTGTGGCAATGGTCATGGTGATTCCAACACAAATACCCAGTAAAGCCCGCCCGGCAAGGATGATATAAATATTATCTAACCAATAGCCGGAAGTACCTCCAATAGCATAAAGTATAAGGGCAGCATTTAAAAGTCGTAATCTTCCAAATTTATCAATAAACCTGCCGGCGATAATAGCTGTAAGTGCTATAAAAAGTGCAGGGAACGATAACGTCAACTTGACTAGATTTTCTGCATTTGATAAACTTGAAAATGCCTTTGTCATATCAGGCAATGATGCCGATATTGTAATCATGGACATTATTGTAAGGCTACTTACCAGTAAAAGGGTGAGTTTTACCTGCCAGCTTTCAGTATTCATGGTCGAT
>NZ_CAMYIP010000167.1:12260-19846 GCF_947258525.1 uncultured Eudoraea sp. | reverse complement strand
CACTCGAATCCAGGAAAGCTGAATCTTCTGAAAAGCAGAACTAGGCAATCTTGCAAGAACAGCATTAAGGCGGGCAACTATTGCCTGCTTTTTTATTTCTATCAACCAAGTGGTTCTTAGTCTAATTTTCTTTAAGAGGAGATCAAAGTCTGCTTTTCTTCAGTGAATTTAATGAAGATTACTTTCTTATACGTCTTGAAAAAAACCTAAACTTTCACCAAAATTCAAATAAATTTGGAGAATGAAAATGGGCCAATATTAAATGTAACTATGGATTAACAGTTTCCAGAATCTGTTTCTTGGTTTCCATTTGTTCCATTAATGCCTTAAACCCTAATGCCACGCCGTTGGTCCAGCCAAATCCATCCTGAGTCTCATATTCACCTCCTCCGGAAAGTAAGCTCGTATCCTCAACATTATACTTTTCCATCATTTTCCCGGTGTTTTTGTAAACTCTTTCATTAATTGCCAGCCATCTTTTCATTATCTCCAAAGCTTCTTCTTCGTATCCATAGTTGAGCAAGCCATGTACAGTCATCCATTGTAAGGGTGCCCAACCGTTTGGGGCATCCCATTGTTGTCCTGAATTCTTTAATGTAGTAAGCAGCCCGCCATCTTTTAAAAAATCTGCAATTAATCTTTCTTTTACTGCTTCTGCCTGTTCCTTAGTAGCTATATTAAAGAACAAAGGATAAGTTGCTGCCAGAGTGAATTCATCCGTGTTTCTTTTCGTTTTAATTTCAAAATCCATATAAAACTGCACATCTTCATCCCAAAACGTTTTTTGAATCAACTCTTTACGTTTTAATGCCTTTTTATTGTATTTCAATTCAGATTCCTTATTCCCTTTTAAATTGTATCCCCTGGCTATTTGCTGCTCCATAAAATAAAGCAGGCAGTTCAGGTCTACTGGCAACAGATTTGCGGTATTTGTTGATTCAAATGAATCTTCCTCGGCATACCATCGGCTGCTAAAATCCCAGCCGGAAGTGGCCCCGGCTCTTAAATTAACATATAGATCTGTTTTTTCCTTCTCGGTTGCCAGGTCTGCCGCCAAATGAAGATCTTCTTTATAGCTCTCAGGGCGTGGTGTTACACTACTGTCCCAATAGCGATTAAGGAAGGAATCATCTCCTACTTTAACCACATATTTGTTTGCCTCATAGGGCTGCTTAACAGCATCTTTGCCAGCCATCCAAAAATCATATTCCTTCTCAATCATTGGTAAGTATTCCACCAAAACCAAACTGTCGTTGCGAGCTAATGCCGAAGCCATTAGCGCAAAAAATGGGGGTTGCGAACGACTTAAATAATAATTCCTGGTTCCATTAGGGATAAAGCCCAGTGTATCTATTAAATAGGCAAAATTATCAACCATGTTCCTGGCTATTTGCTCCTTATTATCTACCAGCAAACCTTCCATAGTGAAATAACTATCCCAGTAATAAATTTCCTTAAATCTGCCCCCAGGCACAATATATTCATACGGCAGGGATATCCTTGAAGAATATGGAACCACAGAATCCGGTCCCCTGGTTAATTTATCCCAGATACTACTAATATGCTCATACATAGTATGGGTTGTATCTGTTTCAAAGGTTAATGAGGCCGTAGACTTATCGCTAAAATTTTCTTTTACAAACGCTTCAAGATCAAAATTCTCATCTTGTTTTTCCTTCTCATATTTCTTGTTTAGTGCGTAGTAAGAATCTTTCGGAACAAGATCTACAAAAGTCTTGGAATCTTCAAATAAGCCTTGCATTTGCACATCTATAAATAATGGCGAGGCATAATAATCTATTTGCTGCTCCCTGGGTTCAGTTCTGCAACCCATTGATAAGACGAATAGAAAAATAAATGAGAGAAAGATTCTGTTCATTTTCATAGTATAATAATTTTCTAAATGATTAAATCATGTGTAATATCATATGGCACTAGCGGAGTTTTTTGTTTAACATAAACAGGCTATCCTTTTCTTTCTTCAATGTACTAACCTGATCTACATCTTCATTTGGAATAGTAATGGAAAGCACATAGTGTTTTATCCTCCATTTCCCATTTTCTTTGGAAAGCACACCAGACCCTCTGCAAATTTCCATCCGGGTATCCAACAATTCATCAAACCATGCAAAATTTCCTGATTTATCAACATAAATATTTCGTTCTATGGTTGTAAAACTCCAGGCTTTACCCCTATCAAAATAGGGTTTTGAAAATGCTCTGAAATCCTCATTTTGCCAATTTTCTGAAGCATCCGTTCCTATAAATACACCATCGTCCGCCAGAATCCCGAAATAAGTTCCATAATCCGCTTCAGATGCCGCCTTATGCCATTCATTAATCAATTCATTCAATTCCTCTTGGTTATCTTCCTGGGCAATCAAATGCCCTGTAAATAATATTAAGATAATCATTAACAACTTATTCATCTAAAATCATTTTTGTGTCCAAATTATAATTTACCATCACATTAAACTGATTGCGTAATCCATTAAAAGCATTGACCATTTCTATAGTCGGTTCTAAAGGATCCTTCCTGTATTCGAGGGTTGCCTTTACTTTTAAAATATAGGTTTTAAAGACTTTTTGTCGGCTTTTTACCTGTGGTTTATCAAAAATTTCCGGATAATTGGAAACCGCCAATGCATTTTGCTTTTCTATAAACTCATCAATTAACAGAATTAATTCCTCATTATTTTCAACAGCATAAAGTCCGTCAAAAGCCATATCCAAATCCTTAAATTCCGCCCATGTCTCCACCGCTTCACTTGCTCCGCTATTTAAAGCTGATTTTTTTGGCAGGTTCTGAACATCAAATTCTAACTTATCTGCCTCAACACTTTGTTCAGAACTTTGCTTATTGCCACAGGAGAATACAAGCAACGAAATTAA
Organism: uncultured Eudoraea sp.; assembly: GCF_947258525.1. Lineage (GTDB taxonomy): Bacteria > Bacteroidota > Bacteroidia > Flavobacteriales > Flavobacteriaceae > Eudoraea. Next base: position 16,954 of record NZ_CAMYIP010000167.1, on the reverse strand, counting down.
CCCTAAGACAAACAATTTTCTCATAAGACGAATGTACAAATTTTAATAAAAGCTATCTTTACCAGGGAATTATATTTACCCTTCATCTATGCAGAAATCCATTCTTATTTTAGGAGCTTGCGGGCAGATTGGCACGGAACTAACCCTTGCCTTAAGAGAGCGTTACGGAAATGATCAGGTAGTTGCCAGTGATATTCGTGAAGGTAGCGAGAGTTTGATGAACTCCGGACCCTTTGAACTTCTCGATGCCACCAATTATGAAGCCATAGAAGATGTAGTGATGTATCATGAAATTGAGGAGGTATACTTAATGGCTGCTATGCTAAGTGCAACATCAGAGAAATTTCCTGAAAGAGCCTGGAATTTAAATATGAATTCGCTTTTCAATGTATTAAACCTGGCCAAAGAAAATAAAATTGAAAAAATATTCTGGCCTTCAAGCATAGCTGTATTTGGTCCAAACTCCCCAAAAGACAATACTCCTCAAAGCACTGTAATGGAACCTAGCACAGTTTACGGCATAAGCAAGCAGTCTGGTGAAAGATGGTGTTCCTATTACTACCATAAATTTGGGGTAGATATAAGAAGCGTGAGGTACCCGGGGTTGATTAGCTGGAAAACCTTACCCGGAGGAGGCACTACGGATTATGCTATCGAAATTTTTCACGAAGCCTTAAACAAGGGTAGCTATACTTGTTTCCTAAATGAGGATGCAAAACTTCCCATGATGTTTATGGACGATGCGATCAGGGCTACTATTAAACTTATGGATTGTGACCCGGGCCAACTAACTGTGAGATCTTCATACAATCTTTCGGCTATGAGTTTTTCTCCGGCTGATATAGGCGCTAGTATAAAAAAGCACATCCCAAATTTCAAAATATCCTATAGTCCTGATTTCAGACAAGAAATAGCAGAAACGTGGCCTCGAAGTATTGATGATACCAAAGCAAAAGAAGATTGGGGATGGGAACCGCAGTTTAACCTTGAGAATACTACTGCAGAAATGTTGAAAAATCTACCTTCCCAAAATTTTTAAGTCTTTTTACCATTTGTGACAGTTAAATCGTAACTGAGGAATTATCCGTATTTTTAAATCTATAAAAGCATCAATTATGAAATGGTTTATTCTCTTTTTTTCAATATTTTCTGTCATAAATGCGCAGGCGCAGATCCCGGCAGGTGTTTATCATGCGCATGACAGTTTAAGCGGGCTTACCCATGAACTAAAAATTGATAACACATATTTGATTCATACAATTTACGCTAAATCGCCGGCAGGATTTGTCAAGACAATAGGTGGTTTTTATAGCCTAGAGAATGATGTCTTAACAGTGAAACTTGAGTTTAATTCTGATTATGAGGAAGATACTACGACATCTGTAGAATTACCCGTGGAACTTGTTAAAGAAGGCCTGGTATTAGTTGGGGATCCCAATCTAAACTTTAAGAAAGATCCCGATTTTGAGCAGCAATTAGATGGTAAGTGGCTTTTTGCAACACGCGGGCCGGATGAAGGGCAGGAAAGGCGTGGAGAAAGTAATTCCCGAAAAACGATGAAGTTTTTATCGGATGGCCATTTTCAATGGATTGCCTATGATACTGAAACTTTCAAATTTTCCGGTACAGGAGGTGGCACTTACACTTCAAAGGATGGTGTTTATACAGAAAATATTGAGTTTTTTTCCCGTGATAATGCCAGGGTCGGCGCGCAACTCAATTTCACTTATGAAATTAAAGGCGATGACTGGCATCATAAAGGAAAAAACAGCAAGGGAGGGCCTATGTATGAGATATGGGCAGTAAGAAAATAATTATGTCAGGTATTTCTGATATCGGATTTACCCCCTGTTTTTTGCAATAATTTTATAGAACTTATTTCAACTCCTTTGTCTATTGGCTTAAGCATATCATACATATTCAGGGCTACTATACTTGCCCCGTGCATGGCTTCCACCTCCACACCTGTTTTGTAGTTGGTTTTTACAGTGATCAATATTTTGATCTGAAGTCCTTCCACTTCGTAATCAATGTCTGTATACTCAATAGGTAATGGATGACAGTCCGGCAAAAGATCTGAAGTCTTCTTTACACCTAATAATCCGGCAGCTTTACTCATAGCAAATACATCGCCTTTGGGCACTGTTTTATTCAAAATAGCCTCTATAGTATTTTTAGAACTAACATGAACAACTGCCTGGGCAACAGCAGTTCTAAGTGTACTTTTTTTATGTGTAATATCTACCATCCTTAGGTGTTTACTTTCCATTGGTACGAGTCATCCTCAAATAATTCCTTTCCAAAAACCGGAACCTGTTTTTTAATTTCCTCAACAACTTCATGCAACGCTTCAAACACCTCTTTTCGGTGAGGCGAGGAAACGAATACAAACAAGCAAATTTCACCCGCCTTTACAATCCCTGTGCTGTGGTAAATGTGCATGCAACTTAAGTCAAAGCGTTTAAATGCTGCCTCTCTGATCTCGTGAAATTTGAGGTTAGCCATTTCTTCATAAGCACTATACTCAATGGCCTCAACCTTTCTTCCTTCAATTTTGTCTGCTCTTACCTGTCCTAAAAAAATATCGTGGGCGCCAATCTGAGTCTTAGACTTGTGATTGGCAATGGATTTAGCAATAAACTCGGGCGTTATTGCTCCCTGTATAAACACGTTTTTCACCTTTGATTTTTCCATAAGGAATTTTGCTTTATGCTAAGGTAAAGAAGATTTTGTAAATTTAAATCAACAGCAATATCTGCCTTTAAACCCGTAGTTTTAAATTAATTTGTTACTCTAAAACTTCATACACAGTAACCGGGGCTGCTTTATTCTTCATATTAATGCTACCCACTTTTTTGCAATGAAAAGATTCCTTTACCCCCTCATAACAGCTCTCTGAAATAATGATTTGGTTTTCTCCGGCAGAATCCTGCAAACGTGCTGCAGTATTCACGGTATCCCCTATTACTGTATAGTCTAACCTTTTTAAACTCGATGAACCAATGTTCCCCGAGACCATCTCACCGCTTTTGATGCCGATAGATACTTGAGGAGTATAATTAGAGATGCCCTCTGGCTCAGGAAGGTCACTGATTTTCTGACGTACACCTAAAGCTGCATCAATGGCCCTGTCTAAATGATATTCCCCTCTAAAGACCGCCATAACGGCATCACCGATAAACTTGTCTACATAGCCCTGTTGGGCAATAATTTCTTTTACCATCACATCAAAGTAGGTATTGAGCATATTCACTACCACATCTGCCGGGGTGCTCTCACTGATTGCCGTAAAACCGCAAACATCTATGAACATCACCGTGGCTTCAATATTTTCATTGGCCATTATTGTAGATTCATATTCTTTACTACCCATAAAATTTAGTACGTTTTCGTCTACGTACATCTTTAAGATGTTGTTCTCTTTTATGGCCTTAAGTGTATCCTTTATTTGACGAACATGCTTTAAGGTTTTTTCCATGGTTATGGTCAGATCCTCAAAATTGATAGGTTTAGTTATAAAATCGAACGCCCCCCGGTTCATCGCAGTACGGATATTTTCCATGTCGCCATAGGCAGATACCATGACTGATTTTAGCAGCGGGTTTAATTCGTTTAATTTGGTCAGCAAGGTAAGGCCGTCCATTTCCGGCATATTAATATCGCTCAAAACCAGGTCCATGTTGGGATGGCTGTCCAGTTTCTCCAATGCATCGACCCCATTAATGGCAAACACAAATTCATATTCGTTTTGCCGTATTTGCTTACGGAATTTTTGTTTGATGAGTACTTCCAGATCCGTCTCATCATCCACTACCAGTATTTTTGACTTCATACTATGTTTAAGAGTTTATCTTTTAAAAGCTTAAAATCCAGTGGTTTAGTAAGAAAATCATCAGCACCCAAGCGTTTTGCACTATTTCGGTTTTCCTCGTCGCCATAAGCTGTGATCATCATTACCACGGGTGGTGGTTTCTCATAATTCGTTCTGATTTGTTCCAATAAGTCCAAACCACTCATTCCCGGCATGTTAATATCCGATAAGATAAGAACGGCTTTCTGTTCCATTGAATTTAAGGTTGTTATGGCTTCTTCGCCCGAAAAGGCAAATACAAAGTGGAGCGCTCCACTCTTAATCTCTTTTCTAAAACGCTGCTGGAAAAGTAATTGTACATCACGTTCGTCGTCTACTACTAATATTTTCATATTCTTTACTTTTAAGTTACCATAATTAAATTAACCAATTGATAATTTTATGGTAAATGTTGTTTCTCTCTTCACCCAATCTTTTGCATGCAAGCCTTCTAAATATTTTGTTTCCACTTTCGTCCGGATAGCTTCTCCTTCGTAATACTATGGAGAAGGAGCTATCTGGGCTCCACCAGACCTATGCCGGCAAAATAACAGTAAATTCGGTGCCTTCATTTTCCTTCGTTTTAACATTGAGTTCACCGCCATGTGCTTTTATAATATCATAAGATAGGGATAATCCCAATCCCGTTCCCTGACCGGTTGGCTTAGTTGTAAAGAAAGGTTGAAATATTTTGTCCAATACTTTTTTTGGTATTCCATTGCCGTTGTCTTTTACCGAAATCAAAACCTGTTCACCCTTCTTTTTAGTACTGACTGAAACGATGGGTTCATAACCTTCAGGTTGTTTTTGTTTTCTCTCAGATACGACATTTCGACTGCGCTCA
>NZ_CAMYIP010000167.1:8471-12197 GCF_947258525.1 uncultured Eudoraea sp. | reverse complement strand
TCATCAAAATCTGTTTCCATAGTTGCATTGAAAGATTTGTCTTTGGCCCTAAGACCATGGTAGGCCAGGCGCAAATATTCATCGGCCAATGCATTGATGTCCGTAGGTTCTTTTACTCCGCTGCTGCTGCGGCTATGCTGCAGCATCCCTTTTACAATATCATCAGCACGTTTGCCATGATGATTAATTTTTTCCAGATTTTGCTTGATGTCACCAGCGATTGCTTTAGCTTCTTCCAGATCCCCTTTCTGCAATTCTTCGTTCATCTCATCGATTAGCTCATTGCTGACTTCTGAGAAATTATTCACGAAGTTTAAAGGGTTTTGGATTTCATGGGCAATCCCGGCAGTGAGTTCGCCCAGGGAAGCCATTTTTTCCGATTGGATAAGTTGACTTTGGGTAGCTTTGAGATTGGTATGCGCTACTTCAAGATCACCATAGGCTTTTTTAATTTCTTTGGCCTGAGCTAATTCTTTTTCTTTTGCCAATGCTCTTTCCTTTTCAATAATTCGTTTCCGTTGAAAACGATCAGCTCCTACAAGACTACCTACGAAAATGAGCCCATAAAATCCAAAGGCCCACCAACTTTTGTACCAGGGCGGCAAGATTGTAATGGGAATTTCCTTCTCCACCCAAATACCATTTCCTTTTGTTGGGCTTTTAATGCGAAACGTATATTCCCCAGGTGGCACCATGGAGTAACTGATCTTCTCCTGGGGACTGGCAGCCCTCCATTCCTGATCATAATTCTCCAGAAAATAAAATATTTTTTCATCAATATCGGCACGGAAATCTACTTTGGTAAAACTAATGGAAAAGATGTTCTGGTCGTGTTTTAGTTCAAGTGACTTGGCTAATAATGGTGGGCCAGACAAGGGTCCTTTTGTAAATGAAGTTAGGAGTTCATTGCCGACCCAGAACTTGGTGAAATAGAGTTTGGCTGTATCTTTTCTGACGTATATCTTTTCGGGATCAAGTTTATAATATCCGCCCTCCCTTCTTGTAAAAGTGATTTCCCCATCAAGTCCCTTAAACGAAGGGCCCATTGCTTCCTGTGCTGCCATACCATTTTTGGGTCCAAACAAAACGTATTGCTCTCGATCAGGATAAACCTTGTAAAGACCTCTGGCCGCTGTAATCCAAAGGTTTCCTGAATCATCTTCGATGATTGATGAGATGCCTTCCTCAATAGCGTGCCGTTCAAATCGGTCCTTGGCCGGGTTATAAAAGTAAAGGCCAGTCCATGTTCCTGCCCATATTACACCCTCCTTATCAATTACTAATTGCCATGCTCCTATACCGGGTAAATAATGCTGAAACTTATTGGTTGTATGATCAAATCTATTGATGCCCCCTCTAAGGGTTCCTATCCATAATACTTTGTTAGCATCTTCTTGAACCACCATGACCTGATTTGAACTAATACTAAGTGCATCGGAACTGTCTGACTTCATTAGAAACGGGTTCCTCTCTGCTGTTATCCACGAAAACTGGTCCTCTTCTCTGTTGTATTTACCCAATCCATAATTGGTACAAACCCATAAATTTTTCTGGCTGTCTTCATATATATAGGAAATACGGCTGCGCCAGCCTTCTTCCTGTGTTTTGTTCTTGTCAAAATACCTCGTGAAGGTATTGTTAACCGCATTATACCGATTGAGCCCATGTCCAGTACCCACCCAAATACTTCCCTGATGGTCTTTTGTGATGGCAGTTACCCTATTATCACTCAGGCTATTTTCATTGTTGGCGTCGCTGGTGAATTTAGTTTCTTTTCCACTTTGCAGATCAACACGCACCAATCCATTTATACTTCCTTTCCATAGCACAGTAGGAGATTCCTGAAATAATGCATGCAATTCTTCTTCACTGGATTCAATCTTTGTGTGGTAAGGGTCAAATTTGTAAAGTCGAAAATCTCTTTCTGTGCTCACCCAAATATGGCCATCCTTTGATGCTACAATCTTCCAAATTGAGGTAATGTTGTAGTCGACAACTGATTTCGTATCCAGGTCGTAGTTGCCAATCTTGCCTTGCAGTGTGCCGATCCAAAGCCTTTTTTCTTTATCCTCTGTAATACTTGTAACCATGCCCCTAAGAATACTTTTCTCAAGGGTGCCCGGATTTTCTGCCATTCTCTCGAACTCACCGCTCTCCCGGTCCAGTCTGTGTAATCCACCCCTTGTGCCTATCCAAAGATTATCTTTACTGTCTTCAAAAATGGACCGTATTTTGTTGCTATTAAGACTATGGGGGTTATTCGCATCGTGCAAATACCTTGTAAATGTTCCAGATGCTCTATCCAGCTTATTGAGGCCGCCCCTCTCATTATTCCCGAATTCAAAACCGGTACCCACCCAAAGGGTACCTTCCCGGTCTTCATAAAGGGACCTCACATTATTATTGCTTAGACTACTATTATCCTTAGGGTCATGTTTGAAATGTGTGAATTTTCCAGTCTCCTGATCTAAACGATCTAATCCCCCTGATGTACCGACCCAAAGATTACCTAAGCGGTCCATCAATATAGTCGAAACAAACCCATCTGTCAAACTTTGTGGATCTTTCGGATCGTGCCTATAATGCACAAATGTATCTGTCAATGGATCCAAACGATCTATCCGCCCACCACCTCCTATCCAGATTATACCATTGTCATCAGCATACAGACATTCGAGGTTAAAACCGCCTAAAGAATTTGGGCTATCCGGGTTGCTTTCATCATAAGTATATCGTTTCATGCTAGAACCGTCATACCTTACGACATATTGGTTAGTTTGATCAAGGAACCACATGAATCCGTATTTATCCTGGACTATGTCGTTAATCTTTCCCAGTGTAAGACCACTTGCGCCAGGGATTGGGATTATGTCTACCTCCTGAGTTTGTGCATAGGCATCTCCTGCGTGAAAGAAAATTAGTAGGATTAGTACGGCAGGAATATAGTTTTTCAAAACGAAGGTATTATTTAGTGCTTAAGGTAATAAAAAAAGTAGTGCTTTTCCCTTCCTCGGTATCCACCTTCAACTCTCCTCCATGTGCTTTTACAATATCATAGGATAAAGATAATCCCAATCCGGTTCCCTGTCCTGTTGGTTTTGTGGTGAAGAAAGGTTGGAATATTTTGTCAAGCAGCTTTTTAGGAATACCATTGCCATTGTCCTTTACAGAAATAAAGACCTTTTCGCCTTCTTTTTTTGTGGTCACAGTAACTGTTGGTTCATAACCCATTTGATTCTTTTTATTTTTTTCATCGGTGGCATAGAAAGCATTCGTAATTAAATTCAGTATTACCCTGCCAATATCTTGAGGAATGATATTGATTTTACCAATTGTTTCATCAAAATCAGTCTCCATTGTAGCATTGAACGATTTGTCCTTCGCTCTAAGGCCATGATACGCCAGCCGTAGATATTCATCGGCCAATTCATTGATATCGGTAGGTTCTTTTACACCACTGCTACTGCGACTGTGTTGCAACATCCCCTTCACAATGGCATCGGCACGTTTGCCATGGTGATTTATTTTTTCCAGATTTTGTTTAATGTCTTCCACGATTGCTTTTGCTTCCTCGAGATCTCCTTTCGCTATTTCTTCGCTCATCTCATCAATCAGCTCATTGCTGACTTCAGAGAAATTATTTACAAAATTCAATGGGTTTTGTATTTCGTGCGCGATGCCGGCAGTGAGTTCGCCCAATGAAGCCATTTTTTCTGACTGGATCAG
>NZ_CAMYIP010000167.1:0-8414 GCF_947258525.1 uncultured Eudoraea sp. | reverse complement strand
GTAAGCGTTTTCGCTGATATCGGTCCATTGCGTAAATCCCCACAATAAATATAACAAAATACAGACTATAGGCCCACCAGGTGGTCCACCAGGGAGGTGCAATGGTCACATCAATACTTTTTTCGGACCATATCCCATTTATAGCATTGACGGTTTTTATCTGGAAAATATAATTGCCTGGAGGTACCTTAAAGTAATTCACTTTATCCTCAACGCGGGCTTCACGCCAGTCTGTATCGTAATTCTGCAATTTGTAATACAATATCTTATCACTAGAACCACGATAATCTATAGCAGTAAAACTAAAAGCAAATTCATCTTCATTATGATCCAATAGAATTTCCTTAGTGTCAAAAAGCGATTCCTTTAACGGTCCATTTTTATCTGGAACCAGAGCTCGATTATTTACCCAAAAAGAGGTAAAATATAATTGTGATTCATCAGGGGACGTCTTGAAATCAACAGGATAAAAAGAGTAATATCCTCTACTATCACAAAAAAAGAGTCTCCCATCATTGGCTTTATAACCTGAGGCTTTAAATAAACGATCCCCATCAGAAGTAATTACCCCACTTTCTTTTCCAAAATGCACTAATTTATCCCGGTTTTTATTCAATCTGTATATCCCGTTTAAGGTACTTACCCAAAGATTTTCTTCATTGTCGGCGATGATTGACATTACAACGAAATTTATGCCAATTCCAGTACCTTCATCACCTAATGGATAAAATTTATCTAGTCCTTTGTCATAACGATAAAGCCCTTTGTTTGTGCCCGCCCAGATAATCCCTGACTTATCCTTATATAAGTCATTTGTAGTATAACCCGGCAGATATTGCTTGAATTTCCCGGATTTTCGATCCATATTGTTTATGCCACCAAATGACCCAATCCAAAGTTCATTTTTTTCTCCTTCAATAATACGAGATACCCTATCATCGCTAATACTTATGGGATCCTCATCATCCTTTCTAAAATGGGTAAATTTTCCGGCATCTCTATCCATTAGATTCAATCCTCCTGCATCTACCCCTACCCATAAGTTAAAATCCCGGTCTTCATATATATCCGAAATACCATAACCACTCAAACTTGTAGAATCATTTGGGTCATGCTGGTAGCGCGTAAAGTTACCGGTCCCGGCATTATATCTATTTAAGCCATTGCCCGTGCCAATCCATAAGACCCCCTTTTTGTCCTTAAATAATTTTGAAATATACCTGCTACTCAAACTATTTTCATTCGATGGTTCATGGACCATCCGCTGCGAAGTTCCGTTATTCAAATTTTTACGCACCAAACCATTATTAGTGCTCATCCACATGTAAAAGGGTGCTTCTTCCATCAAAGATCTATTAAGACCATCCACCTTAAAATGTGGAATATGAATATTTTTAAGATCAACTTTATATACGTTTTCTTCCTGAGTAGTCAGCCAAACTATTCCATCATCTGAAGCGTGTGCCCACCAACCAGAATTATCAAGGAAGGTTCCTGATTTATCAGCATCATTGCCAAAATGGGTAATTTTCTGGCTTACAGGATCATATCGGTTAATACCATTGGCGGCAGTCCCGATCCAAATTTTTCCATCAGAATCTTCCAAAATAAAGGTAATATGGTCATAGCCAGCAGATGCATTCACCAGTGGGCGACTTAATTTTTCGGGCTGCTTTGGATCATAGGAATGGCGTGTAAACTTTCCTGTCTTACGATCTAAAGTATGCAACCCATCCTTATCCGTTCCGATCCAGAAGTTTCCTCTACTATCTTCGAATATGGCTCTTACTTTATTCCCCGCAAGACTGTTTGTATTATTAGGGTCGTGCAAATAGCGTGTGAAAGCACCCTTACTTCGATCAAATTTATTAAGACCCCCTTCAGGATTGTGTGTCCATGGCACTCCTGTCCCAACCCAAAGGATACCTTCCCGGTCTTCATAAATGGCCCTAACTTGGTCGTTACTCAGGCTTGTTGGATCATTGGGATCGTGCCTGAAATGATCAAACTTTCCTGTTTTAATATCCAGGCGATCCAAACCTTCATTCGTTCCTATCCAAAGATCCCCAAGGTGGTCCATATGAATGGTGTTAACAGCATCACTACTTATACTTTCGGCATCATTAGGGTTATGTCTGTAATGTGTAAAAGTCTCCAACTCCGGGTCAAACCTGTTTAATCCTCCTGCCCCAACCCAGATAATTCCGGAAGGATCCACGAACAAACATTCAGGATAGATACTTCCAAGGCTATTGGGATCTTTTGGGTCGTGCTGATAAGATTTCATATGGTTGCCATCGTATCTTATAATGGCACCATTTGTTTGATCTGAGAACCACATAAAACCATTTTTGTCCTGGGTAATGGCGTTGATCTTACCTAAACTAATACCATTGGATCCTTCAATTTTTGTGAATTTTAGTTGTTGGATCTGGGCATTACTAATGTTGCAAAGACATAAAATAAAACCAAGGATAAAGTAAAACTTATATTTCAATGTAGATGTGATTGCACTATGTCTATTTTTCATTTTAAGTGGTTACCTGATCTTTTTAATATCCAGGATTCTGGATCAAATTAGGATTAGTAAGCAATGCATTTGATGGAATAGGATACAAATTTTTGGTATCATCCCCTATAGAATTTGTGTCTTTAAACTCCCAATTCCTGGTAAACTGCGCAAAACGAATCATATCTGTTCTTCTAACCAATTCAAGATATAATTCTCTTCCCCTTTCTTCCAATAATTCGTTTTCAGAAACCACACCAAGGGGTGTAGCTCCTCTAAGGACTCTAAGTTCATTCACCATGGCAGTGGCATCGCCACCGGAACGTAAAATAGCTTCGGCTTTCATCAAATGAGCATCTGCATACCTAAAAATAATGGCATGATTTACAAATCCATTGTTGATACTTGGGTGATATTTAAGTACTCGGATTCCATTAGCCTCTCCAACACCTATTAAACCCGGATATTCCCTGGTAAATACCAGGTCTTTACCCGTGCGGTCTTTTGTTTTAGTACCATCTGCATTATACTGTTGTCCTATTAGAAAACCATATCCTATCCCTTTGTTGGTTTCATTCGATTCATTTATCCCCGGAACAAACCCTCTGCGCTCTTCCTGACCTATTCCAAAAGCATTGCTATTCGCATCACCTTCAAATATATCATAGAATTCAGATAAGGTGCTGAAGCCATTCCAACCCCCAATACCTTGACTGTAATGTAACGATCCATAAATTAAAACGCCTACATTGGTTGGTAGCCAAAAGACGGTTTCCGTATCGGCACTCTCCTGGAATATATCAAAGTAGCCCGATTGCAAAGCAAAACCTTCGGCAGCGATTTCATCTACTAAGGAAATAACTTCATCCAGCGATATAGGAATACCAGTACCATTATAAACCCCAGAATTTAAAAGAACCCTGGCTTTTAAGAAGCGGGCAGCGGCTTTGGTGCCTCTTTTAAGAATGTCCATATCCCCAGCTGAAGCTGATGGTAATCCTTCAATGGCAATATCCAGGTCACTAAGTACAGAGGCAAGTGCTTCAGTTCTTGATAAAACAACAGGATTAATTTCCGGCCCTTCATCCGGCGCTCTATTGGGAACCTGACCAAACAGGTCCATAATAACCCAAGTGGCAAAAGCCCGAATAAAACTTGCTTGTGCCACCTCTTCTTGTGAAGCATTACTTCTGGGATCGATAACCTCGGAAGTAAGGAATATGATTTCATTCCACGTGTCCCATGTAAAAACAACAACTGCGTGTGATGAATCCCATGTATGGGCATGCAAGTTCCTCCATAAACCATTATCACCCCAGTCAGTACCTCTGGTAGGAACAATCTGTTCGTCCGTAGTTATATGTTGCAAACCGGTATAACCCCCAGTCCCAATCAAGTTAGGACCTAATAGGTTATAAATATTGTCAAGTGAAGCAGGCACACTTTCTACGCCGTTGAATATTCCTCCCTCTGCTGTAGATCTATCTATAATGCGATCTGTTGCTTCTATCTCCAAATCGGAACAGGACATGAAAGCTATTCCCAGGATGGCCGGCAACAAATATTTTTTGATTTGTGCATTTTTCATGTTTTGTTAAAATTTTGCGGTTAAATTAAAAGAAATTATCCTTGGTCTTGGATAGGCCAAATTGTCGATCCCCGCTGTAGGAATACCGTTTATAAAATTGCCGCCGGCTGTATTAACCTCCGGATCAAGTCCACTATAGCCGGTAAATAGAAATAAATTTTGGCCAATAACGCTTAACTGAAGGCTTTTAAAAGTTCGTGTGCCACTTAAAGGTACATTATAACCAAGGCTTAAGGTTTGTACGCGCACATAATCCCCATTTTCCAGGAATCGCTCAGAAACCTCGGCGGCCGCATTTCCTGATTCACCATTTGTTAAAACATCTTTTGTAACATTGTTTCCACTCCTCAAAGACCCGGCTGTGAAAAAAGCATTCCTGGTGGCATTATATACCGAGTAAGCAAACTGGCCTGTAAGATAGGCCGCGAAATTCCAATTTTTATAGGATGCGTTTAAAGAGAACCCGGCAGTCACATCTGGTAACGCATCTTTCCCAACAAGGGCCTGAACATCTCCTATTGGCTGGCCGTTTTCATCAAAACCCTCAAAAGGCCTTAAATAGTAAGAAAATAAGGGCTGGCCTCCTGTAAGCAACTGGACAAATGCCCCTGACAATCCCTGGCCGCCAAAATTCCCTGCCGGAATTTGCCCTGGAAAATCCTGCAATTCGTTCTCATTATAAGCGATATTAAAGGAGGCATCCAAATTGAAATTATCAGATTGCACAAAATCATATCCCAATACAAATTCAATCCCCTGGTTTAATACCACAGCGTCTAAATTTTGGAATAAAAATGGTCGTGGCGAAGGTTGCGCCGCAGTAACCCGTATCAATAAATCATCTGTCTCCTTTCGGTAAAGATCAATTGAACCGGTAAGCCTATCAATATTAAATCCAAAATCAATGCCAACATTAAATGACAATGTTTCTTCCCATTTCAATGCATTGTTTACAAATGAAATTACCTGGGTTCCCGGAATGTTTATTTCCCCCCCATTTCCAATCCTCCCTTCTTCGTATCGTTCAGTTCTAACAAAATTACCAAATCCAAGACCTTCCTGATTCCCTGTGAGACCTCCACTTACCCTAAGTTTTAAGGTAGAAACACCTGGGCCAATAAAGTCTTCTTCATCTATTTTCCAGGCAAAAGCACCTGAGGGAAAGAAACCATATTGGTTATCCGGACCAAAACGTGAAGAACCATCCGCGCGAATTGTTCCAGTAAAAAGGTATTTATTGTTGATGGAATAGTTTAACCTGGCAAAGAAAGATTGCAATTCATCTGTAAAATCATAGGTGTCTCCAAAAATAGCAGTAACACTGGTGGCTACCGGCGAAATCATATCTGTTCCCAATGGGAAGAGCCTGTTCACAAAAATATCAGGATCGTTGGTTCCAAGACCATACTGTTGGTAATTTCCGCTTATGGCCGCTTCAATGGCATTCGCAGAATTTACCAAATCTTCGCCTGCTTCATTAAGATCACTGGTAGAAAATCCCCAGCCCTGTACATTTCTTCCACTTCTTTGGAAATCCTGAAACGAAAACCCTAAAAGGGCATCCAGGGAGGAATTTTCAAAGTTCTTTTTATAGGTAACGATGGCCTCCAATAAATTGTTTGTAATATCAAGATCGAAAAGACGTCCGGTTCCTCTGTCAGGAGCACCAAATGCATCCAGGTTATCTCGGCTATTAACAGAAACCGTTGAAGATTTAGAGTTGTCATACCCTACGGTTAACTTGGCTGACAGTTCCGAAGTAATTGCATAATCTACTGAAATATTTCCTAAGAATCTATTGGTAGAGCCCGTGATCTGTTGATATTCCAAAACTTCTGCAGGCGTTAGAATACCAGATGAAACAAAATCCAGGCTTGCCGGAATAGTGGGATTGGCTATATAAGCAAGGGACAAAGCCTGCGAAGGTGAAAAAGCCTCATCATTTACTCTGGACATAGTCCCCCTAAAACTAAGCTCAAGCTTGTCTTTTAAGAATCGGTGTGACCAATTAAGCCTTGCGCTGATCCTTTCGAGGGAAGTCTTCTTTATAATTCCGTTTTCCTTTCCGTAACCAAAGGTGGCTAAAAAGTTGCCTTTGCCATAATTTTTGGACCAGGATAAATTTAGATTTTCGGAGATACCCGTTCTTGTAACAAAATCCTGCCAGTCCGTATTGCCTCCAAAATCAACTGCTTCTGCATCCCCACCATACTGTGCAATTCCTGCCAGGAACTCATCTCTGTCCAATAGATCAAATCTCTTTGCAACAGAGGAAACACCTACGGTTGAGGAAAATTCAAAAACACCGGCACCACCCGTCTTGCCATTTTTCGTTGTAATAATAACTACCCCATTTGCACCCCTGGAGCCATAAATGGCTGTTGCAGAGGCATCTTTAAGGATACTGATACTTTCAATATCGGAAGGGTTTAAGAAGTTCAATGGGTTTCTAGTGTCAGTAATGGGTTTCTTGCGGGCCTACTGGATTCAAATGAGGATGTTGCACCGCCATCGAGTGGTACCCCGTCTACCACAAATAATGGATTGTTGTTGGAACGTACAGAATTACTGCCTCTGATACGGATCTCAATTCCTGCACCCGGTTCTCCACTGGTCTCGGTTATCTGCACTCCCGCGGCTTTACCTTGTATCAGTTGTTCCGGTGAAATAATAATCCCTTTATTAAAATCCTTGGAAGCTACTGCAACAACAGAACCCGTGGCATCTTTTACTGTAGTTGTCCCATAGGCAATAACAATAACCTCATCTAAATTAGCCGTAACTGCCTGCAATTCTATTTGCAAAGTTGTTTGACCAATTACCGGTACTTCCTTATTTGCATAACCGATGTAGGAGAACACCAAGATGGCATTTTCATCAATGACCTTAAGGGAAAAGTCCCCTTCAAAATTAGATTGTGTTCCATTGATAGTGCCTTTTTCCAATATGTTTGCGCCAATCAGAGGGCCATTGGCATCCGAAACTGTACCGGAAATCACAACCTCCTGAGCAGAGATTATATTCAAACTAATTATTTGAGATAATGTAAAAAGCAAAGCAAACATTGGTCTCATATGCTCAAATTTTTAAACAAAGGAAATCAAGCCCTTGTAATTGAATTGGTAAATCACTTCACAATATTCAGATCCAAATAAATGAGGCTAATGTAAATGAATACTCGACAGATAAAAGCAAACAAAATGTGCATCTATGGGATGTTACACATAAAAGTTTTTATAAGATATAAAAAAAATTGCCCTATTAATAAAAAAGGGCATTAAAAGAAGATCTCAAATAGCTTAACAAGCCTAAACTGGCAACATAACAGTAAATTCCGTCCCTTCATTTTCCTTCGTTCTAACATTAAGTTCCCCACCATGCGCATTTACGATATCATAGCTAAGAGATAATCCCAATCCTGTTCCCTGCCCGGTTGGTTTGGTGGTAAAAAAAGGTTGAAATATTTTGTCCAAAACTCTTTTTGGTATTCCATTGCCGTTGTCCTTGACCGAAATCAAAACCTGTTCACCTTTCTTTTTAGTACTTATTGAAACCGTCGGTTCAAAATCATTGGGTTGTTGTTTTTTTCTCTCGGAAACAGCATAAAATGCATTAGTAATTAAATTAAGTATCACTCGTCCAATATCCTGAGAAACAACATTGATCTTAACCATACTTTCGTCAAAATCGGTTTGCATGCTAGCGTTGAAGGTTTTGTCTTTTGCCCGCAGGCCATGGTAGGCCAGGCGCAAATATTCATCGGCCAGGACATTGATATCCGTAAGCTCTTTTTGCCCGCTGCTGCTTCTACTATGCTGCAGCATCCCTTTGACAATGACATCGGCTCTTTTACCGTGGTGCGTGATCTTATCCAGATTTTGTTTTACATCATAGGCTAAAGCTCTTGCTTCTTCAAGGTCACCTTTCTCCAATTCTTCGTGCATTTCCTCAATAAGTTCAACACTTACCTCAGAAAAATTATTTACAAAGTTCAAAGGGTTCTGAATTTCATGGGCTATGCCTGCAGTAAGTTCTCCCAGGGAAGCCATTTTTTCAGATTGTATTAATTGTGTTTGGGTGGTTTTTAATTCGGTCAAAGTAGTTTCCACATTCTGTTTTGCCTTTTCTAATTTGGTAAAGTCTTCATAACGAGCGTAAGCGATGGCAAAGGCATCGGCCAGGGATTGTACGGACTCTATCTGGTCTTCCGCCAAAGGTTCTACATTCCCAACATACAACATACCCTGGGTAAAGGGAACAAAATGCAAATGGAGCGATTCCGGGGGCTGCTCAGCTCCCTGATAGACCTTTATGTTT